>JAEZHS010000527.1 GCA_023436825.1 Pseudomonadota bacterium
CCCCTGGATCGTCGACATCGGCGCCTCGCTGGTGTCGATGGCCTGCCTGATCGTCTTCCTCAAGATCTGGCAGCCCGAGACGATCTGGCTGTCGCCGGCGCTGCGCAGCCGCGACGATTCGGCAAGCACCATGCCTGCGAGGCCGGCCGCCTCGACCGCGAAGGTCACGACCGGGGAAATGTGGAAGGGCCTCACGCCCTGGATCATTGTTTGTGCTGTGCTCCTGGTGTGGGGCAGCGACTGGTTCAAAGTACCGATGAACAAGATCTTCACCTTCAACTACCCGGTCGAGGGCCTGCACAACATGATCAGCAAGATGCCGCCGGTCGTCGCCAAGCCGACGACCGAGAGCGCCGTGTTCGCCTTCACTTGGCTCACCTACACGGGCACCGGCATGCTGATCGCCGCCATCCTGTCGGCCATCGTGATGCGTTTTTCAGCCGGCCGCCTGCTCAAGGCCTACGGCGAGACCATCTGGGCGCTGCGCTACTCGCTGATGACCATCGCCGCCATGCTGGCAATCGGAACGCTCACCCGCTTCTCCGGCATCGACGCGACGCTGGGCCTCGCCTTCGCCCATGCGGGCTTCCTCTATCCCTTCTTCGGCACCTTGCTGGGCTGGCTGGGTGTGGCGCTCACCGGGTCGGACACGGCTTCAAACGTGCTGTTCGGAGGCCTGCAGAAGATCACCGCCGAGCAGCTGGGCCTCTCGCCCATCCTGATGGCCGCGGCGAATTCGTCAGGCGGCGTCATGGGCAAGATGATCGACGCGCAGTCGATCGTCGTGGCGTCCACCGCCACCAACTGGTTCGGCCATGAAGGTTCGATCCTGCGCTTCGTGTTCCTGCATTCGATCGTGCTGGCCTGCCTGGTCGGCGTGCTGGTGATGCTGCAGGCCTACGTCTTTACCGGGATGGTCATCCACCCATAGGCAATCGAGCGGCCGCGATCGCGCAAGCGCCGGGTGCAACCGCCACGCCCAGCGATGTCGGTTGCTGGCCCAAAGCCGACGTCGCCTGGGCACGAAGGCGGTCCGCTCCCAGGCGGAAACGGGACGTAAACGCTGAATGCCTCTCAATTCCGACTCTGATCGGTTGCGGACATTCGCCGCCGATTGCGCGCCAAAGGCTTAGCGGCACCCAACAGGACCCGCACCGCCGCTCCCCACAAGGTCAAACATTGTGTTGGTCCCGCTGTTGGTACGGCTGTTCTGGCGATTGCCGGAACTTCATGTTTTCCGGTAACAACTGGGCACCCGATCAGGTCCGTCTCGGGGCACCACTCCAAGCCCAAGCCATTGTCGCCGCTGGTCTTTTTCTGGTGGGACACGCTGATCCCACGGTTGATCCGAAGGCTAACGGGCCTTCCAGGCTCGGCTGCGCCAAAGCGGCAGACAGGAACCTATTTGATCCCCAGACCGTTGCCTGTCTTTAAGAGGACAGAATGATCGCGTACTGGGGGCTTGGAGGAATAGAGAGATGTCGAGGTTCTTTCTCAGGCTGATGCTCGTTGCGGGTATCGGGATGATCGGGGCGGCGTGCCAAGACGACGGCTATGGCGCACCGCGCGGCTACTATCAGCCGGCACCGACAGGCTACGGCAACCCGTACTACAACAGCGGCTACTACAGTCCCGCACCTGCTCCACGGTATGGCTATTCGCAGCCCGCACCGTACTACAACTACGCCAATCAGCAGGGCAGTCACGGCTGGTACAACCAGACTGACGGCCGTCGCTATACCACGGTGACCGTGACGAACCGCGGCCAGAACGGGTATCGTGACGATGTCGTTCAGCAGCAGGTCGTCTGCGGAAGCCAGTACTACGACGGCTACCGTACCCGCACCGCACCTCGGTGCTGATCACACCCATCCGCGCGGTCATCTGAACCGCGCATTCGGCGAGCTCCATTCGAGCTCGCCGTCTCGCAGAGGCGGAGACGCACAAGCGCAAGCCCTACAAGTGTGCGATCTGTGGCGCGGAACTGCAGGGCCGCTTCCCGAGTGCGACTCTTGACCTGGGTCTCAATGCAGGCAGGCTGGCGCGAAAGAGGAAACGTGCCGCCGATGACCGCTGCGACCCGCGCGAACGCCTTGCCGATCCTGATCGCTGCCTCGGTGATGATGAGCCTCGCGATGGGCATGCGTCAGTGCCTGGGCCTTTTCCTGCCACCGATGACGCAGGCGCTCGGCATGTCGGCATCGGATTTCACCTTTGCGATCGCGGTGCAGAACATCGTCTGGGGTCTGGCACAGGCTCCGCTGGGGGCGGTGGGCGATCGCTGGGGATTGCGCCCGGTCATGGTGTTGGGGGCGATCGCCTACGTCGCCGCGATGGCGATCATGGCGGCCACCACCGGCGTCTGGATGTTTGTGCTCGCGCAGACGTTCATCGGCGTCGGCATCGCCTGCACCGGATCGTCGCTGGCGATGACCGCGACCGCACGCGCCGCCTCTCCCGAGCGACGCAGCCTGATCCTGGGGATTGTCGGCGCCTTCTCCTCGGTTGGCACGCTCGTGATCGCGCCCATCCTTCAGGCGATGCTGGGGACGTGGGACTGGCGCTGGGGAGGCGTGCTGTTCGTGGTGCTGGCGGTGGCCATGGTGCCGGCGGCGATGGTCACAGGCCGGGTCGATCGCATGTCGCGGTCGTCCGCGCAGCGTGCGTCCGTCACCGGGGCGATCGGAGAGGCACTGCGCAACCGGCGCTTCGTGGTCCTGTGCTGCACGCATTTCGTCTGCGGGCTGCAGCTCATCTTCATAAACACGCACCTGCCGAACTATCTTGCGCTGTGCGGCCAGGACCCGATGCTGAGTGCCACGGCGCTGGCAATCATCGGCGGCATCAACATCATCGGCTGCCTGATGGCCGGCTACCTCGGGCAGCGGCACGCCAAGAACGTCCTGCTGGGCCTGACCTATCTGGGCCGGTCTGTCGTGCTGATGGTTTATTTCCTGCTGCCGCCGACGCCCGTCACGACAATCGTCTTCGCTGCCGCGATGGGAATGCTGTGGCTGGGCGTCATTCCGCTGGTATCGGGTTATGTCGCCGACCTGTTCGGCACGACCAACATGGCCACGCTGCTGGGCGTTTCGTTCGTCATCCACCAGATGGGCTCGGTGATCGGCGCCTGGGGCGGCGGCATGATCTTCGACATGTTCGGCAACTACGACCTGGCTTGGCGGATCGGCGTGTCAATCGGCATCGTCGCCGGCGTCGTTCAGATTCTGTTCGGCGGTCCCTCCCACACGCCGTCGGGCGCGCGGCCGGCACCCGCAGCGGGCTGAGCGCGTGATCGCTAGGGCATGATGGGTGAGACCACGATCACCCGCGCGCGAATGGGATGAGATGGAACCGCATGCGGTTCCATCTCATCCCATTCCGCTCTATCGATTTTTGAGAACCTGCCACTTGAGCGGAACGCGCAATTCGGCCGGGCAGTCTCCAGCCTCCGCCAGTTTTGGATAATCTGCGGCGCGAACAATGCTGTACTTCAAGTTCAAGACGACGATGACGTACTGAAGGTGGTGAACAGGCCCGGCTATGCGGCCCTGGACCACCGGGTCCACGCGACCGTCGGCAACCATCTTGTTCCCGATGTCGGCTTCCGCGTCGATGTAGGCACTGAGCAGGCCCTGCCAATTTCTGTCCCAGACCCCTCCGAGGGGATAGTTGAGCAGGTTCCATTTGAAGATTTGCGGGAAGCCGAGTGTGGTCGCGCTCTTCAAGAGATACTGAACCAGCATCACGTCGTCTTTGCGATTCGGCGCATTCGTCCCGACAGCAGCGTCCAGGTTGTAGAACAGGTGGTACAGCAGGCGACCATGCAGCAGGTCTACTTTCGCCATATCGGGCCTCACTTTGGCTGCCAGCGGATGCGGTCAACGGCCTGTGCGGCAATGCGATACTTGGTCCCTGCTTACAGCATCTGATCGCCTGTCGAGTGTGCGCAATGTCACTCTCTCCGCGACAGTGTTGTGCTATCGACGGCGACGCATCCGAGGACCTTCACCAGCTTGGACGAGGCCTTGATCACCGAAGTGATCCAGGTCGCTGCGATAGCCGAGGGGGCGATCATGTCGCTGTTTAAGCGAAGCAACGATATCGAGGTCAGCATCAGTCCGGAGTTCGATCGGGAGTACGAGCCTGGGCAGACACCCGTGCATTCCGGCATCTATCGATGCCGAGGATGTGGCTGTGAGATTGTTGCGCAGGGCTCGAAGCCGTTCCTGGTGGATGACCACCCCAAGCACTTGTCGACCCAAGGGCCAGTTCGATGGCGACTGGCAGTCGCCGCTCAGCAAGCACCGCACTGAGCGTCGCGCCAAACGCGCCGCATCGACGAGGGAAGGCTCGGGTGGTCCTTTCCCACGATCACCCGTCCGGAAAGTGCTGATGATTCTCGTGCCGGTCGAGGAAATGCTTCCGGCGACGGCCTGTATCTGCTCACAAAGACCAACGGCTCGAGGCTCCGGCGCCGCCGCCGACGCGCGGAAGAAATCCCATGATGCCCGGAAGCTCTCAACCCAGGGCGTGACCCGCGTGAGGAGAAGAAGACCGCAATACGTTCCTCATCCTCGCCTAAGAATGCTTCGACCGGATCGAAAAGGAAGGACGGGCTGACGAGACGGACGCGGAGGCGACCAAGAAGCGCGTCACCCCCGAGTTCTTCGCCGCACACACGGTCACGGAGCTGTTGCAGCAGAGCGACTACGAACTGGAGAACCACGGCCGCATCACCCACCCGATGGCCTATGACCCGGCGAGCGACACCTACCGCGTCATCGGCTGGAACGACGCCTTCGCGCGGATCGGCACCGTGCTGCGCGGCCTGCCCGATCCGAACATGGCTGAGTTTTACACCTCCGGCCGCGCCTCGAACGAGGCGGCGTTCCTGTTCAACAACTTCGCCCGCGAATACGGCACCAACAATTTCCCCGACTGTTCCAACATGTGCCACGAGGCGACCAGCGTCGGCCTGCCGCAAGCGATCGGCATCGGGATGGGCACCGTTTCGCTGGAGGACTTCGATCATTGCGACCTGATCATCGCAATGGGCCACAATCCCGGCACCAACCATCCGCGCATGATGGACACGCTGCATGAATGCGCCCGCCGTGGGTGCCGATCGTTGTCTTCAACCCGCTGAAGGAGCGGGCGCTGGAACGCTTCGCCGACCCGCAGAACCCGGTGGAGATGATGAGCTTCAGCGCCACCCCGATCGCCTCGACCTACCACCAGGTCAAGGTCGGCGGTGACGCTGCGGCGCTGAAGGGCATCATGAAGGCCGTCATCGCCCGTGCCGATGCCGGCGAGGCTGTGCTGGACCGCGACTTCATCGCCGCCCACACCAACGGGTTCGAGGCTTTCGCCGAGGATCTGCGCCGGACCCCGTGGGAGGCGATCGAGACCGCCTGCGGTCTGACCCGCAGCGCGCTCGACCGGGTGGCCGACGCCTATGTCCATTCCAACGCCGCCATAGTCACCTACGGCATGGGCATCACCCAGCACGAGAAGGGAACGCAAAACGTGCAGCAGATCGCATCCCTGCTGCTGCTGCGTGGCAATTTCGGCAAATCCGGCGCGGGCATCTGTCCCCTGCGCGGCCATTCCAACGTACAGGGCAACCGCACCGTCGGCATCACCGAGAAGCCCGACCCGATGGTGTTCGCCAACGTGGAGAAGGCGTTCGGATTCCGCCCGCCGCCGCATCACGGCCACGACGCGGTCAACGCGATGAAGTCGATGGTCGACGGTCAGGCCCGCGTCCTGGTCTGCCTGGGCGGCAATTTCTCGATCGCGCTACCCGACACCGACCTGAGCCATCGGGGCATGCGCAACCTCGATCTGGCGGTGCATCTGAACACCAAGCTGAACCGCTCGCATCTGCTGATCGGCAAGGAGTCGATCATCCTGCCTGTGCTCGGCCGCACGGAGCGAGACGTGCAGGCAACCGGCGCGCAGTCCGTGACGGTCGAAGACTCGATGTCGATGGTGCACGCCTCCCGCGGCAAGCTGGAGCCGGCTTCGGAACACTTGCGTTCCGAGCCCGCGATCATCGCCGGCATCGCCATCGCGACCCTGCCGGACAGCAAGGTCGACTGGCGGGGACTGCTCGCCGACTACGACCGGATCCGCGACAAGATCGAGGCCGTCTATCCCGATTTCCGCGACTACAACGCGCGCATCCGCCATCCCGGCGGCTTCCGCCTGCCGCTCGGCCCGACCGAGCGGGTCTGGCGAACCAAGTCCGGCAAGGCCGAGTTCATCCCCTTCACCGGGCTGGAGGAGGACCCGACCCTGACCGGGACGGATGTGCTGAAGCTGACCACGCTGCGCAGCCACGACCAGTACAACACGACCGTCTACGGCCTCGCTGACCGTTATCGCGGCGTGTTCGGGCGGCGGGACGTGCTGTTCATCAGCGAGCAGGACCTGGCGGCGCAGAATCTCGAACATGGCGACCTGCTGGAGGTCGTCTCCGCCATTCCTGGCCACGCGGACAAGCGCATCCGCCTGACCGCGATCGCACATGACATCGCTCCCGGCTCGGTCGGTGCCTACTACCCGGAGGCGAATAACCTTTGTCCGCTGACCTACCGCGACCCGCAGAGCGGCACGCCCTCTTATAAATCCTTGCCCGTCCGTCTGCAGAAGGTTGCGTAGGCGGGCAGCTTGACCGCCGCGGGATTCCCGTCGGGCGAGCGCAGGTCTTTACCGATCGGGGAAGTGCTGATGATTCTCGTGCACCTGGTCGGGGAAGTGCTTCTTGAAGGCCGCCGCGCACATGGCGCCCGTGCCGCCGCGCTTGGTCAACTCGTCGATGATCTCCTCCAGCACCGTCACCAAGTCGACGGCCGACTTGCTGGTCATGGTCTCGCCCACCGCCGCCGCCAGGGTGGCGGCGCCCATGACGTCGTTGTCGCTCAATCTCACGAGATTGCCCCCAAAGTTTGTGTTGCAAAGGCAATGGTGGCAGGCTGACCGGTGGACGTCGAGTCGCCACATGGCCGCAAACGCCTCAGCCCATGATCTGTCGAGCCTGCAGCAGCGGGCGCTCGCGCTGGAGAGCCACGCCGAAGCCAGAACGCAGGCCTACCAGCGCGCGACCTGGATACGGTTCGTGGGCGTTTTCTTCCCGATCCCGTTCGTCGTCGTCCTGCTGCGCCTCGAGATGGCGGCATGGACCTATTACGTCTGGGGCGCGCTGATCATTCTCGGCGGCGCGGTGCTGTATGTGATCGACACCGCCGCCTCGACCAGGGTGGATGAAGCAGTCGAGGCGGCGGCTACGGCGCGAAAGGCTTACGAAGACGCGGCGCGGGGTGGGGTTACGCCGCCATAGGCTTTTCGTTGGCCGCGTTCATCATCGTCGTTGAGAGGACGATATAGGTGGTCGCCCAGGCATCCTTGACCTCGGGCGTGAAGGCCTCGCCCAGGCCCTTTTCCAGAGTCCACAGCAACGCCGAGCCGACCGACGCGTAGTGCCGGGCATTCACGCCGTAGCCGCCGTGGCGGCGGCCGAGCGCCTGCACGGCGGGCATCAGGGTATCGAGATGGCTGAGGCCCGCGACGGCTGTGCCCAGCATGGCCATCAGCTTCTTCTTCTGCTCGCTGAGGTCGTCGGGGAACATGGCGCGGACCTGGGGGGCGATCTCGAACAGGCGGCCGTAGAACAGATCGGCGGCGGTGGCGGCGATCGGAGCGACCTGGGAGAAGGTCGTCTGCACCAGCTTGATCTGGTTGGGGGTCATGACGGGATCCTCGGCGGAGGGTTTCGTGTTGGCGAGGGTGTACGCGGCGCCTGTCTCGTGCGGATGTCGTATCCGGAGGGAATCGTATCGCGTGTGTCGTCACCTTCTCTTCCGGAACGCGCGCGTTCCCGAGCGCTCATGAG
>JAEZHS010000529.1 GCA_023436825.1 Pseudomonadota bacterium
CTCATGAGCGCGCGGGGACGCGCGCGGTCCGGAAGACCATGAGTCTAGGCGGCGATCCTGGCGATGCGCGGCCGTGCCACCGCCAGCCAGTCCTTGGTGTCGAGCTCCATCGAGCGGTCGAGGCGGCCGGCATTGAAGAACAGCGTGTCGTTGCCGAGCAGATCCTCCTCGACGACGATGGCGAGCGCCGGGTTGAGGGAGAACGGCGGCACCGAGCCCATGACGCAGCCGGTCAGCTCCTGTGCCGTATCGGGCGAAGCGAAGCCGCATTTGCGGGCCTCGAACAGATTTGCAACGGCAGTGAAATCGAGCTTGCGGTTGCCCGGCAGGATCGCCAGCACATGACGTTTGCCGGCGCCACCGCCGCGCACATCGAGCACCATGGCCTTGGCCGCCTGGTCGGGACGGTTGCCGCGGATGGCGCTGATCTTGTCCGAGCGCCCCTCGGGTTCGTGTTCGATGACGCGGAACCTGGCCTTGGCCTCGCCCAGCATCGCCACGATCCGGTCGAACACGTCAGCGGCCACGGATCACCTTCTCGGACAGGATCTTCAGCGCCTCGTCGAGGCTCGGCACCTTGCCGTCGGCGGGCGCGATGCCGGCATCGACGGTGCGACGATGGCTGCGCTCGATCACCTCGGTCATCAGCGGATCGACGCCGGTCTCGCGCAGTGTCCGGCCGACCAGCCCCATCTCCTCCCAGCGCCGGTGCGCGTGGACGATGTGGGTCTGCACCAGCATGCCGACGAACTGGCCGAAGCTGATCTGGTCGACATCGCCCATGCAGCCCATGACTTCCTTCAGGATGCCCTGGCGTTCGGCGGTGACATAGGCTTCCACGCCCAGCGCCTCGACGCCCTTGATCAGGACGCTGCGGATCATCTTCACCGACGAGGCGCTGCCGGGCTTGGGGCCCAGAACCTTGGCCTCGAAGCCGCTGGCGTTCATCCAGGCCACGACCGGCTCGACATCCGCGCCCGCCGCCAGCATGGGCGCCTTGATGCCCTGCTTGAAGAAACCGCCCATCACGGCGATGTCGATGTAGCGGCCGCCGGCTGCCTCGATGGGCGCGCGGTCCTCGTCGGACATGCGGCCGGTCACGGTGCAGAGGTCGAGATAGTGCGCGCCCTTCTTGAGCAGCGGCGCGGCCGACTTTGCGGCCTCCAGCGCATGCTCGCCCTGGACGGCGCAGATCACCAGGTCGGCGTCGCTCAGGGCCGACGTGTAGCGGGCTTCGATGGCGACATCGAGCCGGTGCGCTTCCTTGCCGAGCGCGATGCCGCGCGAATCCTGGTCGAGCGCGGTGTCGATGGCGATGACGCGGCGCGGGGCGTTGTCGCCGGGTCGCGGCGTGCCGCGCCAGCCGCCTTCGGCGCACAGTCCGCGTGCGATGGCCGATCCAGCCTCGCCAAAGCCCAGCAGCGCGATCACGCGCGGAGACAGCGACATGCGAATGCTCTCGATGATGTGGAGGGATCAGGACGCCGGTGCTTCGCCGTCCTCGTTGCGCGTGCGTGCAGCCTGCGTGTCGCGCGAGCTCGCGATCCGGAGCTTGGGCCGCACGACGGCGAGCTCGGGCGAGCTATGGCGCTCGGCGATGCCGGCATAGAGCTGTTTGCCGGCCTCGATCACGCTCACGCCGGCGAAGCGGCCGAGCCAGCGCTGGCCGAAGCGCTCGACGGCCGGCGCCATGCGCAGCATCAGCCGCGAGTTGGTGGGCGGCATGTAGAGGGCGCGGCTCTGGCGCAGCGGCGCGAACATGTTGGCGCGCAGCAGGCCTGCAAGCTGGCCGGCGGAGTAGGGATGGCCTTGATAGAACGGCGAGCGGTCGATCTGCGACCACAGGCCGGCGCGGGTCGGCGCCACGGTGATCAAGCGGCCGCCATCGGCCATCACCCGCCAGATCTCGCGCAGCATCGGCCGCACCTGTTCGGTGCATTCGACAGCATGCACCAGCAGCACGCGATCGACCGAGCGGTCGGGCAGGGGCAGGTCGTTCTCATCGACCAGGGCAACGTGGTTGCGGCCTTCACGCGGCCAGCGCGTCACGCCCTGTTGTGCCGGCATGAAGGCGAGCGTCCGCTCGGCTTCCTCGCGGAAGGGCCGCAGGAAGGGCGTGGCATAGCCCAGACCGAGCACCGTCTCGCCGCGCACGTTCGGCCACACATCGCGCAGCCGGGCGCGCAGCAGCCTCACTGTCATTTGTCCGAGTGTGCTGCTGTAGAAGTCGTTGAGATCGAGGACGTCCGTCCACATGAGGCGATATTAGCAGAAACTGCGCCGCTGCTGCCATGGTCGGCCCATGGCAGCAACAAGGCAGCCTTGCTAACGTTGCAACATGAGCACGACGCTAGACATCGTTAGAATCCCGGTCCTGAACGACAATTACGTGTGGTTGATGCGCGAGCCGCAGAGCGGCGCGGTCGGCGTCGTCGACCCGGCTGTGGCCGGGCCGGTGCTGGCCGAGGCGGCGAAACGCCGCTGGAAGATCACTCATGTCCTGAACACGCACCATCACGGCGACCATGTCGGCGGCAACCGTGAGATCAAGGAGGCCACCGGCTGCACCATCGTCGGCCCGCGCCGGGACCGTGCGCGGATTCCCGGCATCGACGTCGAGGTCGATGACGGTGAGCGCTACCGGTTCGGCGAGGCCGAGGCCGACGTGTTCTTCGTGCCGGGCCACACCAGCGGTCACATTGCCTATGCCTTCCGCGAGCAGAAGGCGCTGTTCTGCGGCGACACGCTCTTCGCCCTGGGCTGCGGCCGCCTGTTCAAGGGCCCGCCGCAGCAGATGTGGACCTCGCTCAGCCGATTGCGCGCGCTGCCCGACGACACGCGTGTCTACTGCGCGCACGAATACACGCAGTCGAACGCGCGCTTTGCGGTGACGGTCGAGGCCGACAACGGCAAGCTCATCGAGCGCTCGGCCGCGATCGACGCGGCACGCGCCAGGGGCGAGGCCACGGTGCCCTCGCTGCTCGGCGAGGAGAAGGCGACCAACCCGTTCCTGCGCGCCGACGTGCCGGCCGTGCAGCGCGCCGTCGGCATGCCGAGCGGCGACCCGGTCGCGGTGTTCGCCGAGGTGCGTCATCGCAAGGACGTGTTTCGGTAAGGACGAACGAAGCTTGCTACGCCAAGAC
>JAEZHS010000530.1 GCA_023436825.1 Pseudomonadota bacterium
TACACGGTGGCGCGCGAGGTGCAGCGCGTGCTGCAGCAGTACAAGTCGCTGCAGGACATCATCGCCATCCTGGGCATGGACGAGCTCTCGGAAGAGGACAAGCTGGTCGTGGCCCGTGCGCGCAAGATGCAGCGCTTCCTCAGCCAGCCGTTCCATGTCGCCGAGGTCTTCACAGGCACGCCGGGCGTGTTCGTGAAGCTCGAGGACACGATCAAGGCCTTCAAGGGCATCGTCGCCGGCGACTACGACGACCTGCCGGAGGCGGCGTTCTACATGGTCGGCACGATCGACGAGGCCGTCGCCAAGGCCAAGAAGCTCGCGGCCGAGGCGGCCTAGGTCGATGGCCAAGGTTGCTTTCCGCCTGGTCATGCCCGAGCGCGAGATTCTCGCGACCGAGGCTGACATGGTCGTGGTGCCGGGCAGCGAAGGCGACTTCGGCGTCCTGCACGGCCATGCACCCCTGATCTCGACCGTCCGTCCGGGCGTGCTCGAGGTCATCCAGGGCAACAAGGTCGACAAGCGCTTCATCGTCGTCGGCGGCTTCGCCGAGGTGACGCCGGAGCGCTGCACGGTGCTGGCCGACGAGGCGACGCCTTTCGAGGAGGTGACGGCCGAGCAGCTCGCCGAGCGCGAGCGCCAGGCCGAGCGCGACATCACCGATGCCGGCAACGACGCCGAGAAGGTCGCCGCGGAGAAGGCCCTGGCCGTCGCCAAGGACCTGCGCCGGGCCCAGGCTTACTACGCAAGCCGCTGATCCCAGGCTGATTTCAGCCCGACCGCGAAATTTTCTGATAAGATGTGCACGGGCCGGCCATTGCAAGCCGGCCCGGGGCTCGCTTTATTATTCCCATGGGTAACTGGACACTCGAATCGATCGCCTGGGATCGCTTCGACGCTTCGAAGGTGGATCCGGAGATCCTGCGCAACATCAAGGCTGCCGCCTTGGTGGAGCGCAATGGCGGCGATTACCGCATCTACCTGAACCGCGTTTTCGCCGACGATGCCGCCTTCATGCAGTCGGTCGACGGCTGGGCCAGCGAGGAGGTCCAGCACGGCATGGCGCTGGGCCGTTGGGCGCAGCTTGCCGATCCCGGGTGGGATTTCGAGGCGGCGTTTGCGCGTTTCCGCGCCGGCTACAAGCTGCCGCTCGATGCGTCGGAGTCGGTGCGCGGCAGCCAGGCCGGCGAGATGATGGCGCGCTGCATCGTCGAGACCGGCACCAGCTCCTATTACAGCGCGCTCAAGGATGCGACCGAGGAGCCGGTCCTCAAGCAGATTTGCGGCAACATCGCGGGCGACGAGTTCCGCCACTACAAGCTGTTCTACGACCATCTGCAGCGCTGCCTGGGTCGCGACAGGCTGAGCCGCTGGGGCCGACTGCGCATCGGCTGGGGCCGGCTGGCCGAAAGCGAGGACGATGAGCTCGCCTACGCCTATTTCGCCGCCAACGAGCCTGAAGGCGCCGTCTACGACCGCAAGCGCAGCATGGAGGCCTATGCCCGGCGCGCCTATCCGCTCTATCGGCGCTTCCACGTGCAGCGCGCCATGGCCATGGTGCTGAAGGCGATCGGGCTCCACTCGACCGGCCGCCTCAACGGCTGGCTGACCCGGGTCGGCCTGTGGTTCCTCCGCCGCCGCGTCGCCAAGCTCGCATCACAAGGGGCTTAGGGCTCATCGTCTTCCAGACCGCGCGCGTCCCCGCGCGCTCATGAGGCGCGCGCGGTCCGGAAGACCATGAACGCCGTTACCCCACCAGATCCCGGAATTCCTCGACCACCGCGACGTAGGTCGCGCGCTTGAAGGGGATGATGCGCTCCAGCATCTCGCCGGCGCTCATCCACTGCCAGGCGTCGAACTCCTGGTCGTGCGCGGCGATGTCGATATCGGAATCGCGGCCGGTGAAGGCTAGCGCGAACCAGCGCTGCGCCTGGCCGTGCCAGCGGCCTTTCCAGTGGGCCGGCCGCATGCCTTCGGGCACCTCGTAGGTCAGCCACTGCGCGCTCTCGCGCAGCAGCAACGCATTGGTGGTCCCGACCTCCTCCCACAGCTCGCGGCAGGCCGCCTCGACGGGCGTCTCGCCGTCGTCGACACCGCCCTGAGGCATCTGCCAGGAATCCCTCGGCTTGGTCCGCCGACCGACGAAGATCCGCCGGTCAGGCGAGATCAGCATGAGACCGACATTGCGGCGGTAGAAATCGGGAGCGTTCACGCTCGTCTGCCCTCAAAGAACCACCTCCCCCGTCTTACGGGGGAGGCTGGAGGGGGGAGAGTCTCACAGAGGGTTGGGGAAGGACAAAGATTCTGATCTGCAATGATCAGGCGCCGCCACCGGGCCGTTCCCCCTCCCGGCCTCCCCCGTGTGACGGGGGAGGTGGATGACGTGGCGACAGGCTCAGTTCTTGCTGCTGTAGAGCGAGATGCCCTTGATCAGGTCGACGGCGCGCAGCAGCTGGTAGTCGGCTACGGCGTCCTTCGGCGGCTCGTCGGGATCACCCGACTGCTGCGCCGGCGGCGTGGTGGCCCCTGGAGCGGAGGGTGCGGCGGACTTGTCGTCCTTCTTCTCACCCGGCTTGCCGGCCTCGGGCTTGGCGTCGCCCGGCTTGTCGCCAGGCTTGGCGTTGGGGTTGGTGATCGAGCGGCGCAGGTTCTCCTCGCGGAAGCCGGCGCGTGCCGCCAGGTTCTCGATCTTGGCGGGCTCGACCTCGATGTCGGGCTTGATGCCTTCCTTCTGGATCGAGCGGCCCGACGGCGTGAAGTACAGCGCCGTGGTGAGACGGATGGCGCCGCCGCCCGTCACCTGCATGATGGTCTGCACCGAACCCTTGCCGAACGAGCGGGTGCCGAGAATGATCGCCCGCTTGTGGTCCTGCAGGGCGCCGGCGACGATCTCCGATGCCGACGCCGAGCCGCCGTTCATCAGCACGACGATCGGCAGACCGCCCGCGGCGT
Source organism: Pseudomonadota bacterium (assembly GCA_023436825.1). The sequence goes on from JAEZHS010000530.1 coordinate 2,950, forward strand.
CACCTGGCTTGGCGTTCCAGCGCTGCACGTCCTCGCTCTTGCGCGCCTTGACCGAGACGATCTCGCCCTTGTCGAGGAAGGCGTCGCTCAGCGAGATGGCCTGATCGAGCAGGCCGCCCGGATTGTTGCGCAGGTCGAGGATGTAGCCCTTGAGCTTGCCGCCGGACTCCTTCTTCAGCTTCTCGACGGCGTCGAGCACGCCCGAAGTGCTCTGCTCGGTGAAGGAGGTGACGCGGATGTAGCCGATGTCGCCCGCCTCGAGGCGGAAGCGCACCGACTTCACCTTGATCACTTCGCGCGTCAGCGACACGTCGAACGGGTCCTTGCCGGCGCGGCGGACACCGATCTTGATCGGGGTGCCGGGCTTGCCGCGCATCTTCTCGACGGCCTCCTGCAGGGTGAGGCCCTGCACCGGCTCGCCGTCCAGCGCGTAGATCAGGTCGCCGGCCTGGATGCCGGCCTTGGCCGCCGGCGTATCGTCGATCGGCGACACCACCTTGATCAAGCCGTTGTCCATGGTGACTTCGATGCCCAGCCCGCCGAACTCGCCCTTGGTCTGGACCTGCATGTCCTTGTAGGTCTTGGGGTTCATGTAGCTGGAATGCGGATCGAGCGCGCTCAGCATGCCGTTGATGGCATTCTCGATCAGGGTCTTCTCTTCTACCGGCTCGACATAGTCGCGCCGCACGCGCTCCAGCACATCGCCGAACAGGTTGAGCTGCTGATAGAGCTCGCTCTTGTCGCCGCCGGCGGCCTTGGGGTCGGCCTTATCCTGCGACCAGGCGGTATAGGCGACGGGCACAGCCAGGAAGGCCATGATCGCGGCGGCGGAGGCTAGACGCAAACGGGTCATTTTGGTGCCTTCACAAGAAAATCGCCGGACGTCCGAGTCCGGTCGATGCAGGGGTTCCGGGCGGTCAAGCCAGAATACAAGGGCTTCTTTGGCAGTATCAAGGCGAGGCCCGCGACGCCTCCCTTAAATAAAATCAATCGGAAGCTGCGGCCGTCGCATGGGGTGCGGCCAAAACGACCGGGCGCGCCGTTTCGGACAGCAGCGAATGCCCGGTCATTTCCGCGGGCTGCGGCACGCCCATCAGAGCCAGCATGGTGGGTGCAACGTCGGCGAGCTTGCCGTCTGACAGCGAACGGACGTTGGCCGGGGCGCCGAACAGTAGGGCCGGCACGCGGTTCAACGTGTGCTGGGTGTGCTTCTGGTGCGTCGTCTCGTCGTACATCTGCTCGGCATTGCCGTGGTCGGCAGTCACCAGCATGACACCGCCCGCCTTCTTCACCGCATCCATCAACCGACCGAGCGCGGTGTCGACCGCCTCGATCGCCTTGATGGCGGCATCGAGGTTGCCGGTGTGGCCGACCATGTCGCTGTTGGCGTAGTTGACGACGATCAGGTCGAACTTGCCCGAGCCGATGGCGTCGACGAGCTTGTCGGTCACCTCGGGCGCGCTCATCTCGGGCTTCAGATCGTATGTCGCGACCTTGGGCGAGGGCACGAGGATGCGTTCCTCGCCGTCGAAGACGCGCTCCTCGCCGCCGTTGAAGAAGAAAGTGACGTGGGCGTATTTCTCGGTCTCGGCGATGCGCAGCTGCTTGAGGCCTGCCTTCGACACCGTCTCGCCCAGGCCCATCTTGATGGTCTCGGGCGGATAGAGCGTCTTGAGAAACGGATTGAGGGCGGCCGAATACTCGACCATGCCGACCGCCATTGCGAACTTCACGACGCGCGAGCGGTTGAAGCCGTCGAAGCGCGGATCGAGCAGGGCGGTCAGGATCTGCCGCACGCGGTCGGCGCGGAAGTTGAACATCAGGACGCCGTCGCCGTCCTTCATGCCCTTGTAGCCTTCGATCACGGTGGGCTTGACGAACTCGTCGTCCTGGCCCGCGGCGTAACCCTTCTCGACGGCTTCCTTCGCCGTCTTCGCCGTGGCGTCGGCCTTGGCGTCGACGATGGCGTCGTAGCCCAACGTCACGCGCTCCCAGCGCTTGTCGCGATCCATCGGATAGTAGCGGCCGGCGATGGTGGCGAACTTGATCGGCAGATCCTTCTTCAGGCCGGCCTCGATCTGCCGCAGGCATTCCAGCGCACTGCGCGGCGGCATGTCCCGGCCGTCGAGGAAGGCGTGGATCCACACCGGCACGCCCGCGCCGGCGATGTGATTGGCGAGGAAGACCAGGTGATCCTGGTGCGAATGCACGCCGCCCGGCGAGGCGAGGCCCAAGAGATGGCAGGCGCCACCGTTCTTCTTCAGGGTCGCGATCAGCTCGGCCAGGATCGGATGCCTGGCGAACGAGCCGTCCTCGATGGCCTTGTCGATGCGCGGCAGCTCGGGGACTGCGACCCGGCCGGCGCCCAGGTTCATGTGGCCGACTTCGGAATTGCCCATTTGGCCCTTGGGCAGCCCGACGAAGGTCTCCGACGCGTCGATCAGGCCCTGCGGGCAGGTGGCTATCATGCGATCGTAGTTGGGGGTGCGCGCATCGAGGATGGCGTTGTAGGACGGGTCGGGGCGATGGCCCCAGCCGTCGAGGATGCACAGGACTGCGGGACGCAAACGAGAAGCCATCAGGACGCCGAACCGGGACGCTTGGGTGCGCGTTGCACCGCGTTGAACTTGTTGGGGCAGGAGAGGTCGCGCGGATCGGTGTTGACGTTCTGGTCCGGCACCTCGATGGCGCAGAACACGAACTCGCCGCGCGGCTCGCCGTCGATCGTGATGTCGTAGGTGTAGGTGCCAGGCGGATCGCCCGGGATGATGCACCATGAGCGCTGCAGCACGCCGTCCTGCACCGTCTCGAACATACGCGTGGTGGCGCGGGTCTTGTCGGCGCTGACCTCGGTCTCGGGGCCGGCGATCACCTGCTCCGCCGGCTGCGAGGTGGTCAGGACTTCCTTCAGCGAGACGACGCGATTGGGGCCCCCGACATACATCCGCCAGCCGAAGCAGGCGCGGTTGAACAGCAGCGGAATGGCGTTGGTCTCGTAGTGCCGCTGGCGGCCGTCGTCGCCGGTGATCGACACGTACGGAATGCTCCGCACGGGCTTGACGGCGGGCTTGTCGGCCGGAGTCGGTGTCTGGGCTACGGCGGCCGAAACACCCACCAAAGCAATGGCAGTCAGGCCGGCCAGAAGATGGTTGGCAAGGATGCGCATGGGTCCAATGTAGCCCCGGTTTTTCGTCAGAACAGAGGCAAATTCAACCATCGCCTCTGGCGCATTATGCCCGATGATAGGGGTGCCCGGCCAACAACTGCTGGGCCCTGTAGATTTGCTCGGCGAGCATGGCGCGGGCCAGCAGATGCGGCCAGGTCATGGCCCCGAACGACAGGACCAGGTCGGCTTTTTTCAGCAGGGGTTCGGCGTGACCCTCGGCGCCGCCGATCAGGAAGGCGACGTCCGACACGGAATTGTCACGCCAGCGGGCCAAGCGGCCGGCGAAGGCCTGGCTGTCCAAAACCTTGCCCCGGCGGTCGAGCGCGACCAGCGTGGCGCCGGCCGGGGCCGCCCCGAGCAGCAGGTCGCCCTCGCGCAGCATGAGTTGGGCGGGCGGCAGCTTCTTCTTTTCCTCGAGTTCGCGGAGCGCGAGCGGCCAGCGGATGCGGTTTGCGTAGTGGTCGTAGAGATCGCGCTCGGGGCCGCGGCTCGAGCGGCCGATGCAGGCGATCAGAAGCTTCACGCCAGCATCATCCGAAAGGGGTCACGCAGGCTTCTCGGCGCGGCGAGCGCGCACCGCCTTGGGCTTGGCAACCTCGGTCTCGAGCGCCCACATCTTCTCCAGTGCATAGAAGGCGCGCGGCTCGGGGCGGAAGACGTGGACCACCACGTCGCCGGCATCGACCAGCACCCAGTCGCCGCCCTGCTTTCCCTCGACCGGCGTGTAGCCGTAGCCCGCCTGCTTCAGCTTGTCGGCGAGGTGGTCGGCGATCGCCACCACCTGGCGGTTAGAGCGGCCCGAGGCGATCACCATGTAATCGGCGAAGGCCGACTTGCCCTTGAGGTCGATGACGACGACGTCCTCGGCCTTGTCGTCGTCCAGCGAACGGCGCACCAGCGCAAGCAGCGCCTCGGCGT
>JAEZHS010000556.1 GCA_023436825.1 Pseudomonadota bacterium
GAGCGGGGCTCCGGTCGGGCTGACGATCAAGAGATCAACCAGCCGTGGCCTGCGCTGCTGGTGAAATCGAGCTGCACCAGCAGGTCGTTGTAGTCGTGATCGCCGCCGCCGTGCTGATCTTCCCAGCCCCAGGTGTTCAGCCCGTAGTTCCACAGATGGCCGACGGCTCGGCCGTCGACCATCTCGTTGGCATGGGCAAAGCCCCAGTAGTGGCCGCCAGTGGTCTTGTTCAGCAGCTTCATGGCGATGATGTCGCCGGCATCGACATTGAGGATGCCGGTCTGGCCATAGTTGCCGTAGCCCGGCCCGTCGACCTGCGTGCCGCCCGTCGTGAGCTGGTAGGCCCGCGCGGCGGCGGCCGCCTCGTAGCCGACCTCGCCCGGATGCTTGCCGTCGATCGCGCCGGCGAGGTCGTCGGCCTTGTAGAACGAAAGCTGGAGATTGTTCTCGCCGTTCTGGCGCAGCCGCACGATGGCGGTGACGTCGCTGGCGCCGCCCGCCGTCTCGGCCACCGCCACCGGCCGCGCCACGCGCACCGCACCCGTCTCGTTCACGAAGTCGGCGAAGCCGAAATCGCTGGTGAGCAGCCCCTGAACGGCTCGCGCCGAGCCGCCATCGATCGATACGGAGACGCTTTCGCCCGCCATGACCACCGTCTGGCCGACCCAGCCGTGGGCATACTTGTCGAACATGCGCACCAGGTTGGGATCGAAGTCGGGTTGCAGCGACTGCTGTGCCAGCCGCATTGTCCAGGCGAAGCTCCCCGACGCGCCGCTGTCGAAGTCGAAGGCCGTGCCGCCGAGATCGACATGCACCGACGCGTCGGAGCGCGACATGGTCTGGAACATCAGGCTCTGGGCAGCACCGCTGTCCCAGCCCGAACCGTCGGGGCGATCGCCGACACCGCCCGCGCCACCAAGGTGCCGTTGGGCGTGCCGAGACCCGTCACCAGGTCGTAGCCCGGCCCGGCCTCGTAGCCATAGCCCGTCGGCGTGATCTGCTTGCTGTCGCTGGTATAGACACCGCCGAGCGAGAACGATGAGGTGTTGCTGCCCAGCGTGACGTCGTTGAAGCCGCCGGGCGCGACGGCGGCTGCGATATAGAAGAGGTCGTTGGCGTAGCCGAGGTTGGGCAGGCCCTGGTCGTTGAAGATGGTGTCGATCTGCGAGGCGAGGGCCGCCCACAACGGCGTCGCGGCGCTGGTGCCGCCGTCGGCACCGATCGTTTCCATCGTCGGCCCGGGCACCATGTAGTGCATGTTGCCGCCGGCATCGGCCGATACGTCCGGCACGCCGCGGCCCGGCAGTGCCGAGGGATCCGATGTCCTGGGATCGAGGCCGAACGCCGTCTGATACCGGGGCGCCGGCCGACTGGGATCGACACCGCCCGAGCCCGTGTTGTTGTGCTGATAGCCGGTCCCGTTGCCGAGCGTGGCGATGGTCGTGTCGGTGACGTAGTAGTTGTTCCACACCGCCTCGACCAGGAAAGCAGTGAGGTTCGACGGATCTGGCATCGCCGACAGGCCGCCCGCCATGAGCTGCCAGACCGTCGCCTTGTCGCGCGCCATCGCCTGCGAGACGATGTTGGTCAGCGTCTCGTCGGCCAGCGCCGATTCAACGGTGCTGTAGGTGGTGCCGCCGACCAGGAAGGCGTAGGGGCTGGCGCGGCTGGTGACGACGTTGGTCAGGCCGTTGCCGTACTGGTTGCCCGAGCCGCCGTCGCCCGCGTCGTTGAACACCGTGATGTTGCGCAGCGCGGCGTCGACGAAGAGCTCGCGCGCGGCGAAGTAGAAAGGCGAATCCGGCGTGAGCTGCGGCGTGAAGCCGAACGAGGAGGTGATGACCGAAGGGTTGTTGGTAAGGTCCCAGAACGCCGACTGGTAGGCGGTGAACGCGTTTGACTGCGCGCCCACCGAGGTGCCCGAACCGGCATACAGCACCATCGGGCTCTGCGGGTTGATCGCCGTGACCACGCCGACATCGAGCGACCGCTCGCCGGCCGGATTGAAGGCCGGCGGCTGGATGTTGGTGGGATACGTCTCACCGCCGGGCGCGACCGAGGTCCATTGCGCCGACGTGTCGATGCCGATCTCGGCACGATAATGGTCGAGCAGCGTGCCGAATGAGCCCTTCGGGACCGTAGCGCCGACACCGGGCTCGACAAGGCCGATCGTGCCGGTTTGCGGCGCGATGCCCGAGGCCGGGTTCCAGAGATCGCCCGAGAACGGGAAGTTGTAGTAGTCGTCCGCGATCTGGTTGGGCGGGATGTTGGTCGGGCTGGTGCTGCCGTTGCCCAGGCTCTGCCAACCCTGCTGGAGGGGCACCAACGTGCCGCTGCCGGGGTTGGGCAGGGACGGATTGAAGTTGAGCGTGTCGAACCACAGTCCCTTGACGCCGAGCGTGCTGGCCCAGCCGTCAGGCAGCGAGAGATTGCCGTCCCAGTGCCAGTTCGAGGAATCGCCGCGCAGGACGAAGCCCGGCCCGAACAGCTTGTCGATGTTGGTCTGGTCGACCTGCACCCAGATGGTGCGGGATTCCGGCGACGAGATATAGCCGCTCTGGACGCCCTGTTCGGCCGCCACCTGTTCGACCGTCTTGATGTGCAGCCCGGCGAGGTCCGACAGGACCTGGTTGTACTTCGCCTGGTCAGCACCGTAGGTCGACCACAGCGTGCCGTTGTCGTTCAGGGTATCGAGTTGCTGCTGACGCGAGGCCCAGTTGGCGTTGAGCAGCGCCGTCGGATCGTTTGCCCGGTCGAGGATGAGGGCGACGTTGAGCGTGAAGCCGGTGACTGCCGGGCCGCCGATCGGACCGGTGCCGCTGCTGCGCCAGCTCGTGAGGTCCATGAACGACGAGTTCGGCAGTTGGGTATACGCCATGCACGCGCCTCCACCATTCGGCCGATCACATCAGCGGCGTCCGCTTCTCAAGTACCCATCATGAACAGCAACCAGGTCCCGGCCCCCAGCCAGGACAGCAGCCCGAGCCAGCACAGCGACCAGAAGGCTACGACGACGCGCTTGCCGTTCTTGTTCCAGTAGGTGTTGGGATAGAAGATCACCATCAACTCCGCGGCGATCCACAGCGGAAAGAACGCCAAGGTGATGGGGAATTCCCGGCGGACCGACCGACGGATGCCGTCCGACCGTTCGTAGCCGGCGCGCGACACGGGAGACCAGTCGGTTGGATAGGCCGGGTGGGGGTGGGCCTGCGGCGGCGGATCGATCACGTCCGACCAGGTCATGCCGCTCGCCCGCAGCATTTCGTTCGACTTCCGGATGGCGACCAGGGCTTCCGCGTCCCGGTCGCTTTCGGTCATCCGCAGCAGCCGGATCAGCCGCTCCCTGTCGATCGTCACGCCACGCTCCGCATCGTCGGTAGTGTATCACGACGATAGGCCCGCACGGGACCTGCAGATGAACCAACCCACGCAGATTTGTAGCGAAAGTTTCGGCGTGCCTATTCTCCTCCCCAGCTTCGCTGGGGAGGTGGCCGCGAAGCGGACGGAGGGGTCATGGGGCCACAGAATCACTATCGCCCATGACCCCCTCCGGCCCTGCGGGCCACTTCGCCACGCGGAGCGTGGGGAGGCAGTTCAAAGCCCTAGCCGAACCGGCCGACTTGCCGCACAGTCGTCATCGCATGGAAACTTTCGACTATGTCATCGTCGGCGCGGGATCGGCCGGCAGCGTATTGGCTTCGCGGCTGAGCGAGGACGAGAGCGTCACGGTCTGCGTGCTCGAGGCGGGGCCATGGGACTGGCACCCGTTCATCCATATCCCGGCGGGCTTCATGTACACCCTGGTCAATCCCAAGGTGAACTGGCTCTACAAGTCCGAGCCCAGCGAATGGACCGGCGGCCGCGCCATCGCCGCGCCGCGCGGCAAGACCCTCGGCGGATCGAGCTCGATCAACGGCCATATCTATAATCGCGGCCAGCGGCTCGACTTCGACGGCTGGGCGCAGCGCGGCAACCGCGGCTGGGGCTACTCCGACGTCCTGCCCTATTTCCGCCGGAGCGAGCGGCGCATGGGCGGCGAAGATCTGTTCCGGGGGCGGGAGGGCAACCTGCCCATCACCGACCTCGACTGGCGCGACCCCCTGTGCGAGGCCTTCATAGAAGGCGCGGTGCAGATGGGCATTCCGCGCAACCAGGACTACAACGGCGCCCGGCAGGCCGGCGTGAGCTACGTGCAGCGCATCATCGAGAAAGGCCGTCGCAAGAGCGCCGCCCGCGGCTATCTGCATCCGGCAATGAAGCGGCCGAACCTGACGGTGCGCACCAACGCGCACGCGACCGAGATCGTGCTCGAAGGCAGACGAGCCGTCGGCATCCGCTACAACAAGGGTGGCCGCAACGGCACGCCGGTCGAGGTGCGTGCCGCCAAGGAGGTCATCCTGAGCGGCGGTACGGTGAACTCGCCGCAGCTCCTGCAGGTCTCGGGCGTCGGGCCCGCGCCGCTGCTGAAGTCGCTCGGCGTCACGGTGAAGCACGACCTGCCCGGCGTCGGCGAGAACCTGCGCGACCACTACGCGCCACGCTTCGTCGCCCGCGTCAAGAACGCCACCTCGATCAACGAGCGGTCCAAGGGACTACGGCTGGTCGGCGAAGTGCTGAAGTACGCCACGACGCGCAAGGGTATCCTGGCGCTCAATCCGACGCTGATCTACGTTTTCTGGAAGTCGGACGAAAACGTCGACAACTACGACCTGCAGTTCACCTTCACGCCGGCCTCCTACAAGGAGGGCGTGCAATCGACGCTCGACGACTTCCCGGGCATGACCATCGCCTCCTGGCAGCAGCGGCCCGACAGCATCGGCTATGTGCGCGCCCGTTCGGCCGATCCGTTCGAGCACCCAGTCATCCAGCCCAATTACCTGGCCGCCGAAAGCGACCGCCGCGTGCTGCTGGCCGGCATGAAGCTCGCTCGCCGCCTGCTCTCGTCCCAGGCGCTCAGCAAGTATTACGACCGCGAAGAATTCCCAGGCCCACAAGCCCAGTCCGACGACGATCTTCTGGCCGCCGCCAAGCAGCGCGGCACCACGACCTTCCATCTCATGGGTACATGCCGCATGGCGCCGGACAGCGATCCGACGGCAGTGGTCGACGATCAGCTGCGGGTGCGCGGTATCGAGGGGCTGCGCGTGGTCGATGCCTCGATCATGCCGACGATGCCGTCGGCCAATCTCAACGCGTCGGTGCTGATGATCGCCGAGAAGGCCGCCGACATGATACGCGGCAGGCCGCCTCTCGAGGCGGTCGTCCTGAAGGACTGAACGGGTGGCCGACGCCGGGAGCGAGCCGGCTCTCGATCTGGTCAGCCGGCTCGTGCCGGCGACGCTCAAGGGCTTGCACGCCCTGGAATTCGCCGGCCGGCATCTCTCGCCGACCACCTTGCCTCAGTTGATCGATGCCATGAGAGGCCGCGACGACGCGGTCAAGGCAGCCCTCGCCGATTCGCGCGCGCTCGCCTGGCCGGACCGTCTGCAGCCGGTGCGGGCCTGCCTCGAACCCGCTGCCGAGGCAGTTGCCGAAGGGATCGCGGCCCTGCGCTCGGTCGCCGACGAGCCGCAGCCAATCGTTGCCGCCTATCGCGCCCTGCGCAATTACGCCCGCGCCGCACAGGCAATCTATCCCTTGTCGGCATTCTTCCGGCCGGTCAGCCAATTCTTCCTGGAACAGGCGGCGCGCGACGATGCCGTTCTGCTGGCAAAGCTCGCCGCCGTCGATCGGGCGCGCGAGAAAGTGGGTGTGATGCATGCCGGCGGGCCGCCGGGCACGCGCGGAGCGTTCTCGCTCTACGTGCCGGAGACCTATGACGCCAGCCGCGCCCACCCATTGGTGGTCGCACTCCACGGCGGCAGCGGCAATGGCGGCGCCTTCCTGTGGAGCTGGGTACGCGAAGCGCGCACGCGCGGCTTCATCGTGCTGGCGCCGACCGCGATCGGCTCGACCTGGTCGCTGATGGATCCCGACACCGATGGGCCGAGCATCGACGGCATGGTCGACCAGGTCGCCGGCGAGTGGAACGTCGATGCCGGCCGCCAGCTCCTGACCGGCATGAGCGACGGCGGAACGTTCAGCTACGTGCTCGGCGTGCGCGGCGGCTGCAGGTTCACCCACATCGCGCCGGTGGCGGCCGCCTTCCATCCCATGATGCTGACCTCCGCCGACGAAGACCGTCTGCGCGATCTACCGATCTACATCGTGCACGGCGTCCAGGATTGGATGTTCCCGGCGGAGCTCGCCCGTCAGGCAGAACAGACCCTGGGCCAGGCCGGCGCCCGCGTGACCTATCGCGAGGTCGTCGACCTGTCGCACACCTATCCGCGCGACGAGAACGGCGCGATGCTGGACTGGTTCATGTCTTGATGGCTGGGGGCGCGCCACTCCGGTGGCGCGTCATGACGCGCCACGGGAGTGGCG
>JAEZHS010000561.1 GCA_023436825.1 Pseudomonadota bacterium
TCCCTTCTCCATCTGATCGAGTCGGTACTCGTAATCCGCCTGCATCTTCTCGAGCTGCTGCTGGAGCTGCTGATTGCGGTACTGCAGCTGCTCGATCTGGCCGGTCAGCATGGTGATCTGCTGCTGCATCTGGTTGAACCGGTCGTCGACATAGACCGGGTCGACACGCTGGGCGCCCGCCGCCGTCGGCAGGACGAGCGCGATCGCAAGCAGGGAGGAACGAAAGATCTTCATGGCGGCCGACAGTTTCTGTGCAAAGGCGGCCATTTTCAGGCATGGCCGCTACGCCTCCAAATGAAAACGCCGGCCCTGTGGACCGGCGTTTCCGAACTTCTCGCCCGGCGTCTTACTGCAGAGCGGTGACGGCGCGGCGGTTGCGCGCCCAGGCCGCCTCGTCGGAACCCGGCGGATCGGGGTTCTCCTTGCCGAAGCTGACGGTGTTGATGCGCGCGGCCGGGATGCCCTGCGCGATGAGGTACTGCCTCGCCGCATTGGCGCGGCGCTCGCCCAGCGCGAAGTTGTATTCGCGCGTGCCGCGCTCGTCGCAATGGCCCTCGATGGTGATCTTGTACTGGGGGTACTTCTTCAGCCACTCGGCCTGGCGGGCCAGGGTCTGCCGGCCATCCTCGCGGATCGACGACATGTCGGTGTCGAAGAACACACGATCGCCGACGTTCTGGCGGAAGTCCGCAATCGAGCCGGGAGTGACGGTTGTCGTTGCCGGGCCGGCTGCCTCCTGTTGGTTGCTGCTGCACGCGGCCATGACGATCATCGCCGCGATGGCTGCGAAAGCCTTGAAAGTCCTCATCATTCAGCGCTCCCTGACAACATCGACCCGAGCGCTAGGAAATGCGCCCGGGTCGACAAGAAAGATCATATCGTTCGCTACTGCGGAATCAAGGGTGACCAGGCTGGATCCGACGCATCGCCCGGTGTTGGTATCTGACGCTCGAAGCGTCCGGTTATGTCGACCTGGTGCAACGTGACGGCCCCTGTTCGACCGGCCGAGCTCGGCTGCTGGCGGAAATAGGCAAGCACGCGCCCATTGGGAGCCCAGGTCGGCCCCTCGACCAGGAAGCCCGAGGCCAGCATGCGCTCGCCGCCGCCGTCCGGCCGCATGACGCCGATGCCGAAGCTGCCGCCCATGATCTTGGTGAAGGCGATCCAGTCGCCGCGCGGCGACCAGACCGGCGTGGCGTAACGGCCTTCGCCGAAGCTGATGCGCCGCTCGCCGCCGCCGGAGGCGCTCATGACGTAGAGCTGCTGGGCGCCGCCGCGGTCCGAGTTGAAGACGATCTGCGTGCCGTCGTTGGAGAAGCACGGAGAGGTGTCGATGGCCGACGAGTTGGTCAGCCGGCGCTGGGCGCGGCCGCGCACGTCCATCTCGAAGATGTTGGTCCGGCCGTCGGCAGCGATGCTCATCACCACCTTGGTGCCGTCGGGCGAGAAGCGCGGCGCGAAGCTCATGCCGGGGAAGTTGCCCAAAAGCTCACGGCGGTTCGAATCGACGTTCTGCAGATAGACGCGTGGCGGGCTGCTGCGATCCTCCGCGAAAGCCATGTAGACGATCTCCTGCAGCGTCGGCGAGAAACGCGGCGTGACGGCGATCGTGCGGCCGTCGGTGATGTAGCGGTTGTTGGCGCCGTCCTGATCCATGATGGCGATGCGCTTGACGCGTGCGTTGCCGGGACCGCTCTCGGAGACGTAGGCGATGCGTGTGTCGAAGTAGCCCTCCTCGCCGGTCACGCGCTTGTAAATCGCGTCGGCAATGATGTGGGCGAGCCGGCGCCAGTTGGCGGGCTGGCTGGTGAAGGAGAGCCCGGCGGCCTGCTGGCCGACCACGACATCCCACAGCCGGAAGTCGACCTTGATGTTGCCGCCGGCCTGCGCGACCTGGCCGACGACGACGCCGGCCGCACCGATCTGGCGCCACGCGGGGAACTGTGGCGGCGTGCTGGCATTGACGTCCCTCTGGATGAAGGAGCTGGGCGGGATCGACCGGAAGAGACCCGAATTCTGCAGGTCGTTGCGCACGACGTTGGCGATGTCGGCGCCGACGCGGTCACCGGCGAAGTCGACGATCGCGATCGGCACCGGCTCGAAGCTCGGCCGGGTCATGTCGATCGTAAGCTGGGCGCGCGCGGGAACGGAGGCGGCGCTGGCGGCAAGTGCTGCGCCGCCCAGGATCGTCGAGCGTCGGGGAAGCATCATGTCGTACCTCTTGTTCATTGAGGGGGTTGTCTCTATAGCGCGACGACCGTCAGTAGTCGCGGGGATCGAAATTGAAAGTGATGTTGCGCCAGGAGTTGTACTTTTCCGGTGACAACGGCCACGGCTGGCAACGCGGATTCATGATCGCGCGGTGCGCGGCATCGGCCGCGGCGCGGAAGTTCGGATCGTTGTTGTAGCGCCCGGTGTCCTTGAGCTCGGCCTTCACTGGCGTGCCGTCCTGGTTCATCTGCACGACGAGCGTGATGATCATGTTCTGGTCGCGTCCGCCGCCGATCGTGTTCCAGCACGGACGGATCTTGTTGCGCACGCCCTCGATCTCGCTCGCCGTCACGACGGCGGCGAGGTTGGGTGCGGCCGGCGCCTGACGGGTCACCTGCTGCACGGGCTTGGGCTGCTGCTCGGGCGTCTGGTGCTTCTGCGGCGACTGCTTGTTCTTCAGGATGTCGTCGATCATCGAATCGACGCTCTGCTTGGGCGGCGCAGGCTTGGGCGGCGGCGGCTTGGGCGGCTCCGGCTTCTTC
>JAEZHS010000568.1 GCA_023436825.1 Pseudomonadota bacterium
AGATCGTCGTCAGCAATGCGGCGGGCGGCGTGATGGGCACGTTCAACATCCGCAGCTTGCCCGGCGGCGGCACCGAGGTCGCCTATCGCAGCGTCTATGGCGGGCCGACCACCGACGCCGGCGGCGACGCCAAGGACATCGCCGACCGCTGCGCACGGCCGTAACGGGAACGCGGGCCGGATGCCCGCGCTCCCTTACCTGAACATCAGCTCGCGATAGCCGCCGCCGGCGACATTGCCGATGCGCTGGCGGTATTCGAGGGCGCCGCCGTAGTAGCCCAGCACGCGTCGCACCTGGCGGCCGTCGACGTTGCGGTTGACGCCGGTCTGCCAGGAGTTGACCTCGGCGAACAGCAGACCCTCGACCGCCTGCTCGACCTCGGCGACCCAGGTGGCCACCTCTTCCGTGCGCGGCTCGACCCGCGCCAAGCCGTGATCGTGCATGTGCGTCACGAGGCCGGTCAGCCAGTCGACGATCTCCTCGATGTTGCGCGGGATGTTGCCGCGCGCGGTGTGCGGGCCCAGCACCATCAGCATGTTGGGGAAGCCTTCGGCCATCATGCCGAGGAACGTGCGCGGCATGCCCTTCCAGTCGTCCTTGAGCCTCCGCCCGCCGGGCCCGACGATGTCGATGCGATCGTAGGGACCGGTGACGCCGTCGAAGCCCGTGGCATAGATCAGGATGTCGAAGGCGAGATCCTCCGCGCTGGTCCGGATGCCTTGCGGCGTGATGCGCTCGATCGGCGTCTCGTTGATGTCGACCAGCCGCACATTGTCCTGATTGTAGACCTCGAAATAGCGGGTCTCGAGCGGCAGCCGGCGCGTCCCGAAGCCGTGGTCCTTGGGGATCAGCTTGTCGGCGACCTCGGGGTCGCGCACCCGCTCGCGGATCTTCCTGGCCATGAAGGCGCTCGCCAGCGCATTGGCCCTCTTGTCGGTCAGCACGTCGGCGAAGTTGCCGACCCAGATGCCGAAGCCCGGCTCGCCGTAGAGCTTCTCCCAGAACGCCTCGCGCTCCTCGGCCGAGACGTCCAGCGCCCTGCGCGGATCGGTCTGGTGAATGAAGCAGGTGCTGGTCTGCCGGCAGCGCTCAAAGATCTCGCCGTAGGAGGCCTTGATCTTCTTCTGCTCCTCCGGAGTGATGCGCCGGTTGTGCAAAGGCGCCGCCCAATTGGGCGTGCGCTGGAACACCGTGAGATGGCCGACGTCCGGGGCGATGGTCTGGATGACCTGGATGGCGGTCGCCCCGGTGCCGATGATGCCGACGCGCTTGCCGGCGAGCGACACGCCCTCGCGCGGCCAGCGCGCCGTGTGGAAGGCGTGGCCGTGAAAGCTCTCGCGGCCGGGAATGGTGGGCAGCGTGTAGGCCGACAATGGGCCCAGTGCCGTAATCAGGAGCCGCGCGCTCGCCTGCTCGCCGTTCTCCAGCGTGATCGTCCAGCGATCGCGCGCCCCGTCGAAGCGCGCGGCGGCGACGCGGCAGCTGAAGCGGATGTCGCGGCGCAGGTCGAACTTGTCGGCCACGAAGTTGAGATAGCGCAGCGTGTCGGGCTGGGCGGCGAAATGCTCGGGCCACTCCCATTCCTGCAGCAGTTCCTCGGAGAAGGAATAGCCGTAGGACCAGCTCTCCGAATCGAAGCGCGCACCGGGATAGCGGTTCCAGTACCAAGTGCCGCCGACGTCGGTGCCGGCTTCGAAGACCTGGACCCTGAGACCGAGGCCGCGTAGGCGGTGGAGCTGGTACAGGCCCGCGACGCCGGCACCGATGACGATGACGTCAGGTTGCATCCCGCAATGATAGGCGACGGCGCCCATCCCGTCGTCTGCGTCGTTGCCCTGCTTTCGCTGCGCGCTGCCGGCACCAACGTGCTCTATCGTACGATGGCTTGGCCGGTCGTCGCGCCGCTCCTAGAGTTGCGCGGTAGGATCGAGGGGTGAACGCCATGGATGTGGCGTCGTTTCTGCGGGAGATCGGGGAAGAACTGACGGACTGCAGGACCAGTGTACGGGACCTAGCCGCGCTCGCCTTTGAAGCCGACGGTCGCGACATCTCCATCCAGATCCGCCGTGACCTGCACGCGCCCTCCTACCCTCCGCTTGACGCCATCCTGGACAGGGTCGGCGCGACCTGCCTGGCGCAGGGAATTGCCGTCCGCCAGCTCCGGCGCATTTCCTTCCTGGAAGGCGAGATAAGGGTCGAACTGGCCGACGACGGCGGCCGGATCAACGCCGTGCAGAGCTATCCGATCGAAATGACGGTCCGCTCGCCGCTGCTGCCATCCACTCTCCGCGTCGAGGACAACCTGCCCGAGCGTTAGGCGCGCCACGCCCGGCCTGCAGGCAGGCCGGGCGTGACCATTGACCGACTACCAAAACCGTCGCGAGCCGAACAGCACCACCAGTGTGCGTTCGTCGCGATGCCGTGCGCCGAGCGCCGCGCCGGCGCAGGCTGCCGCGGCACCGATCGCCATCGTCGCCGCGGCCAGGAAGCCCGCGATCAGCGTCGCCTTGCGCGCCTTGTCGGCGGCATCGCGCACCTTCTGCTCGGCCGCCTTCATCTCGGTGAAGGCTTCGTCGACGCGCTTCTCGGCCTCGGCCTGCGGCAGGCCTGTGCGTTGGCTGACCAAGCTGGCGAGCCACGCGCGGTCGCGCGCATCGAGCTGCGGGTTGTTGAGATTGGCCGTGAAAGCGCGCGCGATCGGAGCAGCAAGATCGGCGCGTGAGCCGGCGGCCGGGCCGCCCGCCGGCGCGGCTCCGGCGGGGCCCGGTGCCAGCAGACGATCGACGGCATAGTCGACGGGTTGCGCAGAGAGCTGTTGCAGGGCCTGCGGCGCCTGCGGGTTGGCGGCCGCACCTGCCGTGCCGGCCGCAGCGACCGCCGTAGTGGCGCCGGTCACGGCCTTGGCGATGCCGCTCGCTCCGGACAGGGCGAGCGCGGCGCCGACCACCACTCCGAGCGCCCACACTGCGAAGCCGTGGCCACCGTCGCGGAAGTGCCGCTCGACGGTATCGCTGGTCACCCAGGGCGTGCGCATGCGGCCAGCGAGATAGCCGCCGGTGGCGAAACTCGCGACATGCACCAGGGCGATGTAAAGCCCCGCGAGCACGGCCAGCGCCTTGGCCGAGAGCCCGGCATAAGGCTGCGGCGAAGTCACGGTGAGGCCGAGCGCGCCGCCGAAGGTCATCAGGACGACCATTATGGCAAGCGCGACCAACGTACCGAGGATGATCGGGCCCCAGTCGACATAGCGACCGCCCGGAAGATCGGTGGCTACGGCGGTGGTATCGGTGGTGGTGGCGGCAGTGACGACAGCCATGATGTCCTCCCTCAACGCAAGCCGATGACAGAGAGGATGAACATGATGATGACGACCAGACCGACCAGATAGATGATGGCGTTCATTGACAACCTCTTCTTCGTTCGCGTTACGCCGAACGTGCGGGCTGAAAGAAGGGTTCCCATCGGCAGGATGCGTCCGGTAGCGGACCGAAACACTGGACACGGCTACGGCACTCGCAACGGGTGAGGCTTTTCATGCCAGCATCGCAACCTGCGCGACCGCGGTGCCTTGATGCCGTGTGGCGGCTCGTCACCGGAAGAGAGTAAAACGAGAGGCAGCAGGTTATGGCACGGCTCGATTGGATGACGTTTCTCGCCGCCCATCCCAAGGCCCATCTGCTGGCTGCGCATGTCCCCGACCCCAGCGCGATGGCGCTGAAGCGCCTGCGACGGCTGATTCAGACATTGATCGACGGCGAGGACCCGGCGGCCGACTACGCCACCGCCATCGTGCGCCGCCGGGACATCACCGAAATCCAATGCGGTTTCGCCGAGCGCGACGATGCAGAGCGCGTCGGTGCACGGCTGGGGGCAAGGCCGGTGACGGCGAGCGAGGGATGGCTGAGCGAATCCTGTCTCCAGCTCGACGAGCACGTCGAGAGCACGCTGCAGCCTCCCAAGCGGACATCACGTCATGCCCTGCCGGACCGCCCGTATCTTGTGCGCTCGTGAGACTTGGCATGCCCGGCTGTCAACACGTCACGCCAGAAAAAGCATCCGATCTGGGACGGTCCGGGAAACTCTGCTTGGTCGCGATTTTCCCGGTTTCCCCAGCCTCACAGCAGACTGGTCCCACCACACCGGACCCGAAGAAAGGTGACGTCGCGCCGGCGCCGGCACATTGAGCTCAAGTTCTGTCCGCTGGAGTGCCGCCGTGGCCAACGACTTCACCTGCGATGTCCTGATCGTCGAGGACGAGCGCGTCCAGTGCGAGGAGATGGCGACCTTCCTTGCCCGGGCCGGCCTTTCGGTGACGATGGCGCATGGCGGAGCGGCCGGCCTGGCCCAAGCCCGCCGCCTGCCGCCTCGCGTCGCCCTGATCGACTACAATCTGCCTGACATGACGGGCGTGCAGCTCGCCGAGAAGCTTCGGGCATCGTTTCCGGAAACGGCCATCCTGATAGCCTCGGGTCGCATCGAGGGGCTGTCGGAGCAGACGCTGAAGTCGCTCGGCATCTCGGCGTTCGTCAACAAACCCTTGCCGCTCGGACCGCTGCGCCAGGCCGTCCTGCGGCTGGCGCGCTCGAAGCCGGTCAACCGGCTCGAGCGGCAGCGGCAGGCCAGCGGCTGGCTCGCCGCGGGCGTCGGCGGCACCCGACACTGACCATGCGAGACCGGCTCGGCAGGATCGCGCGGCCTGGTCGCCGTGCTTTGATCTAGGCTCGGGATTGCGCCTCGAGCCAGTTGCGTGCGCGCGTCGGGCTTTCGAACAGCCGCATCGGTCGGTCGGCGAGCGCGAGCGCTCCCAGCACACGGGCAAAAGGTTCGGTCTGGTCGGGATTGGCGTCGATGGCGAGCGCGCCGACCTTGCCGAGGCTGTGCTGGGAGCGGATCTCGGCAATGATCACCAGCAGCTCCTGTGCGGTCATCACCGAGCTGCCGGCACGGCCGTCGAACAGCTTGCGATAGTGCGTGACCCCCGCGCCGGACAGGGTGCGCAGGTAAGTCATGGTATCGGCGAGCGACACCTCGCCTTCGGCCACGGTGGAGACGAGCTCGGCGCGCGAATCGATGGTCCAGTAAAGCGGCATGAAAGGCCTCCTCAATCTCGTCGAGGCGCGGAACGCGGCGCACGCGTCCGGTCGGCCTTGCCTGTCCATTCAACATCAAGCGGCGCTGAGCACGCCGGTGGATTTGTATGATTTGTTTTCGGTGAGACGCATGGTCAAGGCATTCGGGACGCACAGTCAAACGCGCGGTGGGTCGAGTTGGTAGAAGCCCTGCCAAGCATCGCAGTCGCGAGGCTGAGCCATGGACCTGACAGGGGCGCACATGGTGCCGTACGCGCGCCGTCGCGGGTGTCGAACACCGTCTGGCGCCGCCTGTTCGCCGAGCGACGCGACCTCAAGGTGCCGGACGGCTTCCGGCCGGAGGCGCTGCCGTGATAGGCCATCGGTTCCTTTGGAGTGAGTACATGGCGTACGAAGAATACAGCAAAGGCGGCCTGTTCGGTGCCGTCGTCGACTACAGGGGTCTCGATCCAAACACCATTGCCGAGCTCAGCGGCTACCGCTGGACGGCGAACTTCACGGATTACCAGCTCGCCGGCTCGCAGCCCGCCACCCGGATGACCTATTGGCTTGCGCAGGCGACCAGCGACTACAACGACTATCCGGCGTCGTACACCGTAGGCCAGGCACAAGTCGCCAACTTCAAGCCCGTCACACCCGAGCAGACTGCAGCGATCCAGACGGCGTTCAATCTCCTTTCCTCCTACACCCTGCTCACCTTCGAAGCCGCCTCGTCCAGTAGCACCGCCTCGCTGCGCCTTGCCCGGAATGCGCCGGAGCCGCCAGCGAACCCGTCCTCGACCGGCGGCTATCCACCGTCGATGGACGAAAAGGGCGTACCCTACGGGACCTACGGCTCGGGCGACGCCTGGCTCGCCGGGAACGCCAACGTCACGGCCAACTACTTCGGCACCGACGAGTTCTCGACCATCATCCACGAGATCGGACACACGCTTGGCCTGAAGCACGGCCACGAGACCTCGCCGAACGGCGCGCTCGCCCGCGAGTTCGACAATCACCAGTTCTCGGTGCTGACCTACCGGACGTACACCGACTCGCCGTTCGATCCGATCCAACGGGAAGCCGACGGCTCATCGCCGCAAAGCTACATGATGTTCGACATCTCGGCGCTGCAGTCCATGTACGGCGCGAATTTCAGCCGGCTCGGCAAGGAGGACACCTATCGTTGGGATGCAAGCGGCCAACACCTCATCAACGGCCAGCCGGCGCCCAACACCGGTCTCAGCTCGACGGGCAAGATCTTCTCGACCATCTGGACCCAGGGTGCGGCAGCGACCTACGATCTCAGCGCCTTCAGCCAAGACCAGGTCGACGACCTTCGGCCGGGCCACTGGCTGACCTTCTCCAACAGCCAGCTCGCCGACCTGAAGTTCGGCGACACGTCGCCGGAGTTCAAGGCCCAGGGCAACATCTACAACGCGCTGCTCTACCAGGACGATCTCAGGTCGGCCATCGCCAATCTCATCACCGGCAGCGGCAACGATACGCTGATCGGCAACGCCCGCGACAACGTACTCAAGGCCGGCGACGGCAACGACATCATCGTTACCAGCGGCGGCAACGACACGGTGAGCGGCGGCGCCGGCGCCGATACGACATATTTCGGCAGCGGCCACTCGACTCTGCGCGACAGCTCGGCCGACCTCAATGGCGACGTGGTGCATGACTTCGGCTTCGGCGCAGTCGACGTGCTGGGCATGCGACTCGGCTGGAACAGCATCTCCATCACCGCCAGCCAGGTCATCATCACTGCCGGCGTATCGACCGTCGAGCTCAACGGCAACTTCTCCGGCAACGGCGTCTTCATCCTGTCGGCGCGCGGCAGCGGGACCGATGCCCACACCGCGTTCGGGTACGTCAACTACCTGCCTGACCTGGCGGAAGGGGTGAGCGTCAATGCGACGTCGATCAACGGCATTGCCGACCAGTCGTTCCTGATCGGCGACGGTGCGGCGCGCTTCACGCTCGAGTTCAAGTCGGCGGTCTCGGCCTTCGCCAACAGCCTGGGCGTCTACAAGATCAAGGCGGACGGCACGATCGCCGACGTCCAGATCCTGTTCGACAACACCCTCAACGTGTCGGCAGGCGCGCGCTCCGTCGATCTCGGCCCGCCGGGAAACGGCGAGCGCTTCGGCTTCTTCCTGATCCAGGACGGCTTCGACGCCTACGGACACCTGTCGGGCGCTCTCTCTTTCCTGGCGCCGGGGACAAGCCAGGCCGCCGCGGTCGAAAGCGGGTTCGCGATCCTGACCAGCACCACTCTGGGGGCGCTCACCAGCGCCCAGATCTTCCATTCCACCGCCGCCCTCAATCCGAACGGCGCCAATCAGGTCCTGTCCGGCGTCATGGCGGGCGGCCTGGAATTGCAGATCGGCTTCGAGGACCTCCCGAACGTCACCGGCGACAGGGACTTTCAGGACGTCGTGGTCGGCATCCACGTCGCCGGTGACGGCTTTCTGTTCACCTGAGTGCCAGGAATCCGCCCAGCTGATTCCAGCTGGGCGGATGTGCTTTAGACGAGTTCGGGCTCCGCTGCGGCCTGGGCTGTGGCCGACCTCGGCTGCGCCTCGGGCGAGCCCACTACCACCGCCACGAGGCCGACATCGAACCGCTGCAGCAGGACCTCCACGCCATTGGAGAAGCGCACGGCGTCCTTGTAGGGGCCGTCTTCGAGGCGGGTCATCACCACCTCCTCAACGGCGCCGACGCCGCTGCTCTCGCGCACGGTATCGCCGATGCCCTGAAGCAGCAGATGGCTCTCTGCGGGCACGCACACGGCCAAATCGCAGGCAGACCCGGTCGTGAACCCCATGGAGCCACTTGGGAAACGCTCGAGGGTGAGTTTCTCGCCTTCTTCAGCAGGTCGCGAACGATACGCTTCCAGTGAATAATCACACATAACGACCTCCTTTGCTAAGGATTGGACTCTCACATGGACGGGCGTCAGTGCAGGCAGAAGAACCAGCACCTGCCCACCAAACAACACGCAAGAACCACACCATTTACTGTCCACCGGCCGCTGTCATCCGGGATGGGGACTACCCTGCACCGGGTGACAGCCTGCGCCGAACGCGGCTAACGTCCTCCCCGGAGGAAACAAGGCATGCAGTTCGGTTTGTTCGGCGGCGCGCGGACAAAGCGCGGCGTAGGCCTGGAGGACAGCCAGGGCTACGAGAGCTTCATCGACTATGTGATCGAGGCCGATCGGCTGGGCCTGAAGCAGCTCTTCATGGTCGAGCATCACTTCACCGGCCAGGGCCAGGTCTCCTCGTCGATGACGGTGCTGGCCTATCTCGCCGCCCGCACGCGCCACATCCGCCTCGGCACCGCCGTGGTGGTGATGCCATGGCACAATCCGGTGCTGGTGGCCGAGCAGGTCGCCACGCTCGACCTCTTGAGCGGCGGCCGCGTCGACTTCGGCGTCGGCAAGGGCTATCGCCAAGCCGAGTTCGACGGCTTCTGCATCCCGATCGACGAGGCGACCGAGCGTTTCGACGAGGCGATGGAGGTGATCAAGAAAGGCTGGATGAGCCACGAGACGACAGGGGGTCGTTTCAGTCATCACGGCAAGCGCTGGCACTACGACAACATCGTGGTCGAGCCCGCGCCGTTGCAGCGGCCGCATCCGCCGCTGTGGCTGGCCGCCGGCAGCTCCGACAGCATCCGCCGCGCCGCACGCGAGGGCTATAACCTCCTGCTCGACCAGCTCGCCCAGACCGACCAGATCGTCCGGCGCATCGCCCTCTTCAAGGAGGAATGCCTGAAGGTGGGCCGTGAGTACCATCCCGGCCTGGTGGCGACGGCCCGCGCCCTGCAGATGATCCATGGCGAAAGCGAGCGTGCCGAGGCCTATGCCACGCGCAAGCGCGTGCTGTCGGTGATCGGCGATCTGGCGCGCGACAAGCTCGCCGACCGGGTCGAGGACGATACGGCGCCGCTGCTCGGCACGCCCGACGAGATCATCGCGCGACTGAAAGAGCTCGAAGCGGGCGACGCCACCAACATCCTGCTGGTCGATCCCAACGCCTCGGTGCGCAACCTGCAGGCCTTCGCCCGCGAGGTCATGCCGTCGTTCGAGGCCTCCCGCTACGCCGCCGCCGAGTGATGAAGAGCGTGACCATGAGCAAGGACTTCGCGTGGACGCCCTCGCCCGTCCTGCCCAAGGAGCGCGTCTCCTTCGCCGATGTGAGCTACGACGAAATGGTGAGCCGCGCGCACGCGCTCGCTCCCAAGCTCGCCGCCCGAGCCGAAGCCTGCGAGAAGCTGCGCCGCCTGCCCGACGACACCGAGCGCGACCTGCACGATGCCGGCCTGTTCCGCTTCGCGCAGCCCAAGCGTGTCGGCGGCGCCGAGCTCGATGTCGGCATCTTCGTCGATGTCTGCGCAGCGCTGGCGCGCGTCTGCCCGTCGACGGCGTGGAACGTCGGCAATCTCGGCAGCCATCACTGGATGCTGGGCTATTTCCCGCCCGAGACGCAGGATGAATTGTGGGACACCTCGCTCGACGTGCTGATCGCCACGTCGCTCGCCTTCGCCGGCGGCCGCGGCCGCAAGGTCGACGGCGGCTGGGAAGTGACAGGGCGTTGGCCTTTGTCGTCGGGCGTCGACAATTCAGACTGGAACATGCTGGGGTTCATGGTCCGCGACGACAGCGGCGCCGTCATAGACCAGCGATTCGCCCTCGCCCATCGCTCGGAATACGAGATCATCGACACCTGGCACGCCGTGGGTCTCTGCGGCACGGGATCGAAGGATGTCGCCGTCAAGGAGCTGTTCGTGCCCGAGCGGCGCACGCTCTCGGCCTGGGCGTTCAACGGCAAGCCGCATCCGGGGTCGTCGGTCAACGACACGCCGCTCTTCCGACTGCCCTTGCTGGCGCTCGGACCGTACGTGCTGTCGGGCGTCATGCTGGGCTGCGCACAGGGCGCCTACGACCTGGTTGTGGGCGCTGCCCGCAAGCGCAACGCCACCAACACCGGCGTGCCGGTGAACGTCAATCCGACGGTGCAGATCAAGGTCGCCGAGGCGAGCGCGCGCATCGACAACGCGGAAGTGATCATGAAGCGCGCCTGCGAGCACGCCATGGCCGTCGCCCGCTCGGGCGCCGAACCGAAGCACGAGGACAAGGTGCGCTATCGCCGCGACGCCTTCTTCGCCACCCGCGCCTGCCTGGAGGCCGTCGACATCCTGATGACGGTAGCCGGTTCGGGCGGCCTCTACACGACCGGGCCCATGCAGCGGCTGTTCCGCGACGCCCACGCCTGCAACGCCCACGTGATGTTCTCGCCCGAGATCCAGGGTGCGATCTTCGGTCAGCATGCGCTGGGATCGCCGGGACCGGCGCCGCTGCTTTAGCTTCGCACTGCAGCAGACCAGAAAACGGTGTCATCCCGAGCGTAGCGACGGACCTTTGAGGCATCAGCAAAGATCCCTCGCTACGCTCGGGATGACAGCCTGTCGTGCACCGGGCTAGGATCGATGCAACAACACACGTCTGGGAGGACGTTCAATGCGCATCAAGCGTCGTACCTTCAACCAACTCGCTGTCGCGGGCGCGGCCACCGGGTTTGCCGGGGCGGCCAACGCGCAGGCCAAGCCGATCACCGTCGGTTTCGGCATGGCGCTGACAGGCGGTCTCGCGCCGAACGGCAAGGCCGCGCTGCTCGCCATGCAGATCGCGGCGGAAGAGATCAACGCCAAGGGCGGCATCCTCGGCCGGCCGGTGAAGCTCGTCTATTACGACGACCAGTCCAATCCCTCGACGGTGCCCGGCCTGTATACGAAGCTGATGGACGTCGACAAGGTCGACATCGTGGTGAGCGGCTACGCCACCAACATGATCGCGCCGGCAATGCCTGTGGTGATGCAGAAGGATCGCACCTTCTTCGCCCTGTTCGGTCTCGATGTGAATTCCGAGTTCAAATACAACCGCTACTTCTCGATCCAGCCGGCCGGCGGGCCCAAGCCCAAGGAGGCCTTCGCCGAGGGCTTCTTCGAAGTGGCGATGGCGCAGAACCCCAAGCCGGCGACGCTCGCCATGATCGGCGCCGACGCCGAATTCCCGCGCAATGCGCTGGAAGGCGTGCGCAACATCGCCAAGAAGTACAATCTCAAGATCGTCTACGACAAGAACTACCCGCCCGCGACGGCCGACTACACGCCGGTCGTGCGCGCCGTGGCCGCAACCAATCCCGACATCTTCTTCGCGGCGTCCTATCCGCCGGATTCGGTGGGCATCATCCGCGCCAGCCACGAAATCGGCTTCAAGCCCAAGATCTACGGCGGCGGCATGGTCGGCCTGCAGGCGACGGCCATCAAGACGCAGCTGGGGCCGCTCCTGAACGACATCGTGGTCTACGACTTCTGGCTGCCGTGGGCGGGCTTCGCCACCGACGCCGGCCGCGAGTTCGTGAAGAAGTACCAGGCCAAGTCGGCCGAGGCCGGCGTCGATCTCCTGGGCTACTACCTGCCGCCGTTCGGCTACGCATTGATGCAGGTCGTCGACCAGGCGGTGACGGGAGCCGGCTCTACCGACGACGCCAAGCTCGCCGACTTCATGCGCAAGGCGACCTTCAAGACCATCGTCGGCGACTTCAAGTTCAACGCCGGAGGCGAGTGGGAGACCGCGCAGGTCATGGCCGTCCAGTTCCAGGGCGTGCAAGGCAACGGCGCGGAGCAGTTCACGAACCCCAAGACCGAAGTGATCCTTTGGCCGACCAAGTACAAGACCGGCGACATCGTCTATCCATACAATCCGAAGAAGTGAGAGTTCATGCTCCTCCGGACCGCGAGCGTCGTCGCTCGCTCATGCTCATGAG
>JAEZHS010000579.1 GCA_023436825.1 Pseudomonadota bacterium
TATCTCATCTTCTTCTGGGTCTCGCTGTCGACCAGCTGGGCGCTGCTGAGCGGCTTCGCCGGCTACTTCAGCCTGGGCCACGCCGCCTTCTTCGGGGTCGGCGTCTACACGACTGCCGCGCTGACGACCAAGTTCGACGTGCCGTTCCTGGTGACGGTGCCGATCGCGGCGGCGTTGGCGGCGTTGCTGGCAGCAGGCATCGGCGCCGTGGTGTTCCGCCTGCGCCGGCTGCGCGGCGAGCTGTTCGCGCTGCTGACGCTCGCCGTCACCTTCGTGATCGCCACCATCATTCTCAACACGCCGATCGACGGCGGCGGCGGCGTGTTCATGAGCGCGGTGCCGCTGCCGAATCTCATGCCGACGCCGACCGGCACGATCTACATCCTGGGTTTCGGCCTGTGCGTCCTCACGCTCGTCACCGCTTGGTGGGTCGCGCACGCGCGACTGGGCATGGGCCTGTTCGCCATCCACGACGACGAGGACGTGGCCGAAGCCAAGGGCGTGCCGACCTTTCGCTACAAGATCATGGCCTTCGCGTTGTCGGCCGCCATCGCCGGCGCCGTCGGCGGCGTGCACGCCATGTATGTGGGCTTCATCACTGTGGCGGGCACGTTCGAGCTCACCGTGCCGCTCTACGTGGTGCTGATGAGCGTCCTGGGCGGATCGCGCCACTGGCTGGGACCGGCGATCGGCGCCACCTTCATTACCGCCCTGCTGTATGCCTTCATCAGCGGCGGCGAGGCGATCATGGGCCGCGCCATCGTCGGCCTGATCCTGATCGTCGCCATCCTGTGGCTGCCTGACGGTGTCATTCCCGCCGTCCAGACGTGGCTGAAGCGCCGCCGCCCCGCACCAACGGCGGCACGGGCCGAAGTGGTCCCGGTCGTGCCCGCGGCCGAGCCGCAGATCGGCGAACGCGCCATCCTGCAGGTGAGGGCGGCCACGAAGCGCTTCGGCGGCCTGCAGGCGCTGGCCGGAGTCGATCTCGACGTGCGTGACGGCGAGATTTTCGGCTTGGTTGGACCCAACGGCTCGGGCAAGACCACGCTGATCAACGTCATCTCGGGCTTTTATCCGCTCACCAGCGGCACCATCACCCTCGACGGAGCCGAGATCGGCCGCGACCCCGCGCACGAGATCGCCCGCCGCGGCGTCGCGCGCACCTATCAGATCCCGCGGCCGTTCGTGAACATGACCGTCCTCGACAATGTGGCGCTCTGCGCCACCTTCGGCGGACCGGTGCGCTCCAAGGCCGAAATCCGCGACGAGGCCATGCACTGGATCGGTTTCACCGGGCTTGGCGGCAAGGAAGGGGTGCTGCCGGCCGGCCTGAACCTGCACGAGCGCAAGTTCCTCGAGCTGGCGAGGGCGCTCGCCGCACGGCCCAAGCTCCTGCTGCTCGACGAGGTCTTGTCCGGCCTCAACCCGGCCGAGATCGACAATGCCATCCGCCTGGTGCGGGCCATCCGCGCGCAAGGCTCCACCATCGTCTTCGTCGAGCACCTGATGCGCGCCGTCGTCGAGCTGTCCGACCGCGTCGCCGTGCTGAACGACGGCAAGCTGTTCGCGCTGGGTGCGCCGCGCGAGGTCATGCGCGATCCGCGCGTCATCAGCATCTACCTGGGCAAGGCCTATGCTGCTTGAGGCCCGCAACCTCCACGTCGGCTACGGCGACGCTACGGCGATCTGGGATGTCTCGCTCGACGTCGATGCCGGGGAGATCGTGTCGGTGATCGGCCCCAACGGCGCGGGCAAGACCACGCTGATCAACGCCATTGCGGGCCTGCTCAGGTGCCGCAGGGGCGAATTGCGGTTCGACGGCGCCGACATGACCCGGGTGCGCGCCCATGATTACTGCGGCCACGGCATCGCGCTGGTTCCGGAGGGCCGGCGCCTGTTCGTCAAGATGTCGGTCGAGGAGAACCTGGAGCTGGGCTGCTATCTGCCGGCGGCGCGCGCCCATCGCCAGGAATCGCTCGAGCGCGTCTATGGGCTGTTCTCGATCTTGCGCGACAAGCGTCGCCAGCCGGCCGGAGAATTGTCGGGCGGCCAGCAGCAGATGGTGGCGATCGGCCGGGCGCTGATGGCGCGGCCGCGCATCGTGCTGTTTGACGAGCCCTCGCTCGGCCTGGCGCCGACCATCGTCGACCACATGTTCGACATCATCGCCCGTGTGCGCCAGGACGGCGCCGCCGTGCTGCTGGTCGAGCAGAACGTCCTGAAGGCGCTCGACGTCGCCGACCGCGCTTACGTGCTGGAGCAGGGACGAATCGTCAGCACCGGCTTGCCGGCTGACCTTCTGAAACAACCCCACATCCGCGAAGCCTATCTCGGCGTTTGAGGACCACCATGGCCAAGATCCTGAAGATGCCCCTCGACGTAACCGACCGCGCCGCCGCCACGACCGCGCCGCAGGACGTGCTGGCCGAGGATGCCGCGACCTTCGACGTGCTGCGCCGCATGCGCGATGACATCCTGTGCTGCGTGCTGACGCCCGACCAGCGCCTGCGCTTCGGCGAGTTGCGCCAGCGTTACGACACCTCGGTCGGCACCTTGCGCGAGGCGCTGTCGCACCTGGTGTCGGAGGGGCTCGCGCGCACCGAGGCCGGCCGCGGCTTCAGCGTGGCGCCAATCTCGCTGGCCGACTTCCTCGATCTCTCGGAGCTGCGCGTCTACCTGGAGACGCGCACGTTGGCTGACGCGATCCGCCACGGTACCGACGCCTGGGAGGCCGAGATCGTCAGCTCCTACTTTCTGCTGAACAAGCTTGCACCGCCCAAGGTGAACGATCCGGTCAGCGTCAAGCGCGAGTGGGACAAGCGGCACAAGCGCTTTCACGATGCCCTGGTGGCGACCTGCACCTCGCCATGGTCGCTGCATTTCCGTAGCGAGTTGTTCGACCAGGCGCGGCGCTACCACTGGCTGAAGGTGATTCATGCCCGCTCACGCCGCCAGAACGAGCACCTCGAGCTGCGTGACGCGGTGTTGGCACGCGACGTCGATCTTTCCTGCGCACTGATCGAGAAGCACATTCGCACCACCGTCGAGCAGGTAGCGTCGGAAGTGCCGGGTCTCTCGATGAAAACCGTACGCGTCGCCAAGCGGCGCAAGAGCTGACGGAGGGCGTCATGGACACAGTACAGCGTCAGGCGAGCTACGATATCGGCGGCGTGCGCTATCCGCAGCCGTTCAAGATCCGCCGGCTCGGCCATTTCGGCTTCAACGTGCCCGACCTCGAGGCCGGCATCGATTTCTATGCCCGTCTGTTGGGCTTTCGCATTACCGACACGCGCGACTTCAGCAAGATCCCCGGTCGCGAGGAGATGGCGAAGCGCATGCAGGATCCGCGCATCGTCTTCATGAGCCACAACAGCGACCATCACGCCTTCCTGCTGGCGCACAAGTCGATGGGCGCGATCTTCGGCGACGACGCCGTGTCCAAGGACGTGACGGTCAACCAGATCACCTGGCAGGTCGGCACCATGGAAGAGGTGTTCGCCGCTGCAGACTATTTCAGTGAGAAGCAGGTCGAGATCCGCCGCGTCGGCCGCGACATGCCGGGCAGCAACTGGCACACCTACATCCGCGATCCCGACGGCCATACGGTCGAGCTCTATTACGGCATGGAGCAGATCGGCTGGGACGGCCGCAGCAAGCCCGAGTCGATGTACTACCGCGCCTTCCGCCAGCGTCCCGACCTGCCGCAGATCTCGGAGGAGCAGGAGGTCCGCGAGGCGGTCGCCAAGGGCATCGATATCAATGCCGGCAACACCATCAGCGATCGCAGCGTGGAGGAGTACGTCGTTGCCGGTGTCCGCCTGCCGCGGCCGTTCAAGATCGTGAACATCGGGCCGATGGCGTTGTTCGTCAGCGACGTCGGCGCCTCCGAGGCCTTCTATGCCGAGACGATGGGCTTCGTGCGCACCGAAGCGGTGACCTGCAAGGGCCATCGCTGCGTGTTTCTGCGCAATGGTGGCGAGCATCACAGCCTGGCGCTGTTCCCCAAGGCGTTGCGTGGCGAGCTTGGCCTCAATGCCGGGACGTCGGTGGCGGCGATGGGCATGCAGGTCGGCAGCTATCGCCAGCTCAAGGACGCCGTCGCCTTCCTGAAGAAGAACGGTGCACGATTCACCGATGCCGTGCCCGCCGAGCTTTATCCGGGCGTCGACTATGCGGCGCACATCGTCGACCCAGCCGGGCACTGCCTGATGCTCTACTACTACATGGAGCGCGTCGGCTGGGACGGCCGGCCGCGGCCGGCGTCGGAGCGCCGCAAGGTCGCCACGGAGTGGCCGGAGAGCCTGGACCCGATGTCGGACACCTATGCCGACCCGGCCTTCATGGGGCCGCTGGGCTGAGGGGCGACATCATGAACTCATGGTTTTCCGGACCGCGGGCCTCCAACGCGGAATCGACGAATGCCGATTCCGCTCTCCGCGCTCATGATCATGAGGCGGGCCTGGAGGCCTGCGGTCCCCTGAATCGCAGGACGCTGATCGTCTCCGCAGCAGCAACCCTTGCCGCCCCATCGATCGTCCGGGCGCAGGCCTGGCCCGCCAATCCCATCCGCGTGACCCACGGCTACGACGCCGGCTCGAATCCCGACACCATCGCGCGGCATCTGTCGGTGCCGCTGACCGAGATCCTCGGCGTGCAGATCATGGTCGAGCCCAAGCCCGGCGCCGCCGAGCGGATGGCCGCGAGCCAGATCGCCCGCATGAAGCCCGACGGCGGCGTGCTCTACCTGATGACCGGCGGCCAGGCCGTAGTCTCGGCGACGGACAAGACGCTGTCCTACGATCTGCTGCGCGATTTCGACTTCGTCGGCATCGTCACGCGCTTTCCCTTCGTCTTCACCGTGGCGCCCGAGTCGCGCTTCAAGACCATCCAGGCCTATGTCGACGAGGCCAGGCGTCGGCCAAACGAGATCACCTACGGGACCTCGGGCATCGGCTCGACCCTGCACATGGCGATGGAGCTGCTGCTGTCGCAGACCGGCGCCAGGATGACCCACGTGCCGTACCGAGGCGGCCTGCAGGCTCCCTACAACGACCTTATAGGCGGCAGGCTCGACATGCAGGTCATCACCTTCTCCAACGCCCAGCCCATGCTGAAGACCGACAAGCTGCGTGCGCTCGCGGTCAGCTCGAAGGAGCGCCATCCAGGCTTCCCCAACGTGCCGACGATCGCCGAGACGCTGGTGCCCGACTACGACGTCGTATCATGGCTTGGCTTCGCGTCACCCGCCGGCTTCCCGTCGGCGCTACGCGATCGCCTGAACGATGCGCTCCGTCAGGCCATGGCGAAGCCGGAGATCAAGAGCAAGCTCGAGGAGCTCGGCAACGATACGCGGGTCAGCACACCGAGTGAATTCCGCGCCCGCGTCGAGCAGGACCTGGCCCGCTGGCGGCCGCTCGCCCATGTCGTCAACCAGTCGTAAAGTGCGCGCAGTACGAGGAAAATCATGAGCAAATACGGTATCGGTCAGCCTGTCCTGCGCTTCGAGGATCCGCGCCTGCTGCGCGGCCAGGGCCGCTTCATCAACGACGTCAACCTGCATGGCCAGGCGCATGCCGTGTTCGTGCGCTCGCCGCATGCCCACGCGAAGATCCTGTCGATCGACACGGAGGCGGCGAAGCAGGCGCCCGGCGTCGTCGCCGTGCTGACCGGGCACGACGTTGCGGCGGACGGGCTGGGCATGCCCAAGGCCAACATGCCGCGCAAGCGTCCCGACGGTAAGCCGATGTTCGCGCCGCAGCGCCCGCCGCTGGTGACCGACCGTGTGCGTTATGTCGGCGATCCGATCGTGATGGTGATTGCCGACACGCTCGCCGAAGCCAAGGACGCGGCCGAGCTGGTCGTCATCGAGTACGATCCGTTGCCGTCAGTGACCTCGACGGAGGACACGGTGAAGCCCGGTGCGCCTGTCGTGTGGGACGACTGCCCGGACAACATCTCCAACAACGTCGAGCGCGGCAACAAGGCCGCCACCGACGAGGCGATCAAGGCGGCGGCCAAGGTCGTCAAGCGGCGCTACGTCATCACGCGCGTGCATGCCCAGTACATGGAGCCGCGCGGCACGCTCGCGACATACGACCAGGGCGAGGATCGCATGATCCTCTACGCCGACGTCCAGTATCCCCATCGCGTGCGCAACATGCTGGCGCAGAACGTCTTCAAGGTGCCCGAAAGCAAGATGCGGGTGATCGCCCAGGATGTCGGCGGCGGCTTCGGCACCAAGGGCTGGCAGTATGTCGAGCATCGCCTGACCCTGTGGGCGGCGCGCAAGCTCCTGCGTCCGGTGAAGTGGACCTGTGAGCGCAGCGAGGCCGTGATGGCCGACGAGCACGGTCTCGACAATATCGGCGAGATCGAGCTGGCGCTGGACAAGGACAACAAGTTCGTCGCGCTGCGGCTCAACATGCTGGCCAATATCGGCGCCTATGTCGGCTCCGACCGGAATCTGCTCTCGCCATTCGGCATGATCGGCACGGTGCTCGGCGTCTATCTGATCCCCAAGGCCTACATCAACGTCGTGGGCGTGCTCTCGAACACAAACCCGACCGCGCCCTATCGCGGCGCGGGGCGGCCGGAGGCTATCTACCTGATTGAGCGGCTGATCGACGACGCCGCGCGCGAACTCGGCATCGATCGCATAGAACTTCGGCGCAAGAACATGCTGCCGGAAACGTCGTTGCCGTATCAAAGCCCGGTCGGGCCGTTCTACGACTGCGGCAAGTTCGAGGAGAACCTCGACATGGCGCTGAAGCTTGCCGACGTTGCGGGCTTCGCGGCGCGTCAGGCCGAAGCGAAGAAGCGCGGCAAGCTGCGCGGCCTCGGCATTGTCAACGCCATCGAGCAGGCGGCAGGCACGGCGCAGCCTGAGTACGCCGAGATCCGCTTCAATCCCAGCGGCACGGCGGCGCTGCTGATGGGCACCAAGGCCCAGGGGCAGGGCCATGAGACCATGTTCAAGCAGATCCTGAACGAGCGGCTGGGCATCGACCCCAAGGACGTGCAGTTCATCGACGGCGACACCGACCGCATCGCCTTCGGCATGGGCACCAACGGTTCGCGCTCGACGGTGCTGGGCGGCTCGGCCCTTTACGTCGCTGCCGGCAAGGTGATCGAGAAGGGCAAGCGGATCGCGGGCCATCTCCTGGAGGCGGGCGAGCAGGATATCGAGTTCAAGGAAGGCACCTTCACGGTCAAGGGCACCGACAAGTCCGTGCCCCTGAAGCAGGTCGCGATGGCGGCCTTCAACCCCACCAAGTGGCCGAAAGGTTTCGAGGGCGGGCTGTACGAGAACGCCACCTTCCTCGGCCAGAAGGACACCTTTCCCAACGGCTGCCACATCTGCGAGGTCGAGGTCGATCCCGACACCGGCGAGGTGAAGCTCGACCGCTATTCGGTGGTCGACGATGTCGGCACGGTGATGAACCCGGTCGGATTGAAGGGCCAGATCCACGGCGGCGTCGCCCAGGGTGTCGGCCAGATCCTGAGCGAGCAGGTCGTGTGGGATCGCGACAGCGGCCAGCTCCTGACGGCGAGCTTCCTCGACTACGCCATGCCGCGCGCCGACACGATGTGCAGCATGGAGATCAAGAGCAACCCGGTGCCCACCCAGTACAATCCGCTGGGCGCCAAGGGTGCCGGCGAGGCCGGCACGGTCGGCGCCTTGCCGGTGGTGATGAACGCCATCATGGACGCGCTGGCGCCGCTCGGCGTCAAGGACGTGCCGATGCCCGCCACGTCGCAGAACGTGTGGCGCGCCATCCAGGAGGCGAAGGCGCGATGACGTTGCGCGCCGCGCTGCTGGCGCTGCTGGTGGCCGCGACGGCTCTGCCGGCGTGGGCCGCAGAGTCCGTGCTGACGCTGACGCCGCGCCCCGGCGTCACGTTGCGCGTGCTCGTCGACCGGCCGGCGGCGCCGGTCGGCAGCGTCGTGCTGATGGCGGGCGGCGACGGCGTGCTCGATCTCGATGCGCAGGGCCGGATCGGCAGCAACATGCGTCAGAACCACGTGGTCCGTACCCGCGCCGCCTATGTGGCCGCGGGCTATGCGGTGTTCGTTCCCGACATCGCCAGCGACCAGCGCGGCACGCGCGGCTACCGCTTCACGACCGACTATGCCAACGACGTCGCCGCCGTGGTCGCCGAAGCGCGCAAGGTGGCGGCGCCGGTCGCCATCATCGGCACCAGCCGCGGCGCGCTGCCGGTCGTGGCCGTGTTCACCAAGCAGTCGGCCGTTCGGCCCGATGCGGCGGTGATCTCCTCGGGCGTGCTGATGTCCAGCGAAGGAGGCGGCAGCGCCAGCACGCTGGGCGATCTCGGCCGTATCAACGTCCCGGTGATGCTGCTGCGCCACCGCGCGGATTCCTGCCGGGTCTCGGCGCCTGCCGACGCCGACCGCTTCAAGGCATTGCTGACCGGCGCACCCCGGGTCGACATCGTCACCCTGGACGGCGGTGGACCGAGCAGCGCCCAGGCCGATCCCTGCGGGGCATCGCACTATCACGGTTTCTACGGCATCGACGACCAGGCGGTGGCTGCCACCGTCCAGTGGTTGCGCGCCGACATGCGTCGTTGAGGGAGAGGAAGCAGATGAGCGTTCTGGAAGGGCCGCGCAAGGAAGTGCGGCATGTGATGAAGGACGGCAGCGAGTACTGGGTCGAGTTCAGGGACGGCCGCATCGTGTTCGCCGACGGTCGGAACTGCGGCGAGGACGAGGTGGTGCATCTGCCGCCCTGCACGCCGACCAAGATCATCTGCGTGCACGTGAACTACATCTCGCGTTACTACGAGTTCAACAACACGCATACGCCGCCCAAGTCGCCGACCTACTTCCAGAAGCCCCTGACCGCGCTCAATGCCCACAAGGGCGAGCTGATCAAGCCCAAGGGTTACAAGTACGTGAACTACGAGGGCGAGATGGCCGTCGTTTTCGGCAAGGTCACGCGCAACGTGTCGCGCGAGGAAGCGTGGGACTGCATCGCGGGCTTCGCCCCCTCCAACGACTTCGGCTGCCACGACTTCCGCGACACCGACGCAGGCTCGATGCTTCGGGTGAAGGGCATGGACGGCTTCTGCCCGATCGGGCCGGGCCTGGTCTCGGGCGTCGATGTCCGCCAGTCGACCTTGCGCTCCTACAAGAACGGCAAGATGGTGCAGGAAGGCGCGATCAGCGAGCAGATCTTCGACTGCGGCTACCTGATCGCCGATCTGGCGCGGCACATGACCTTCCTGCCCGGTGACATTTTGCTCACCGGCACGCCTGCCAACTCGCGCCCGCTCGAGGCAGGCGATACGATCGACGTCGAGGTGACCGGCGTCGGCCGACTGTCGAACAAGGTGGTCGAGGTGCCGGCGCCACGCGCCGCGGTCGGCTTCCCGGCCAGCCCCGATAGCGACGGCGTGCGCCGCGTGGCCCTCGGAAACGAGGAGCGCCTGCCCGACAAGTTCAAGACGCCGGCTTGAGACTGGAGGAAACCATGGTCGCAATCAAAGCTGCCGAATTCGCCTTCCCGCGCATGGAGGCGCCCGACCTCGACGAGATGGAGGAGTTTCTCACCCATTTCGGCCTGGTGCGCGCCGAACGCACGCCGGACGCGCTCTACATGCGCGGTGCCGACGGCCATCATCATCTGCACGCCGTGCACAAGGGCGGCACCAAGTTTATCGGCTTCGCCTATCACGCGGCGAGCGAGGACGACCTCGGGCGGCTCGCCAGGCTGCCGGGCGCCTCGGGCATCGAGACGCTGAACGAGCCCGGCGGCGGCAAGCGCGTGCGCCTGAAGGAGCCCAACGGCTACCAGATCGAGGTCATCCACGGCATGTCGACCGTGCCGCCGACCAAGGTCGAGCGCGATCCGGTCAATACCGGCAGTGATCCACTGCGCCGCAAGGGTCGCCTCATGCGCCTCGGCAAATCGCCGACCATGATCCAGCGCATCGGCCATGGCGTGCTGGCGACGCCCAAGGTCAAGGAGACCGTGGCCTGGTTCCGTGAGACCCTGGGCATGATCCGCTCCGACGACGTCTATGCCGGCGACAAGGAGAACGTGATCGGCGCCTTCAGCCGATTGGATCGCGGCGACGAGTATGTCGATCACCACGTGCTGTTCTGCGTGCACAACGAGAAGACGGGTCTCAACCACGTCTCCTACGAGGCGCAGGACATCGACGCCGTCTTCCAGGATCATGAGCACATCAAGGGGGTCGGCAAGTACGAGCACATGTGGGGCATCGGCCGGCACCTGTTGGGCAGCCAGGTCTACGACTATTGGTCGGATCCCTGGGGTCGCGTGCACGAGCGCTGGGCCGATACCGATCGCCTCAACGCTGCCAATGGCGGCCATCTGTTGAGTGT
The DNA here is from genome assembly GCA_023436825.1 of Pseudomonadota bacterium. Next base: position 10,369 of record JAEZHS010000579.1, read on the forward strand.
GGAGGAGGGATTCCAGTCGCAATGGGGTGAGCGGCCGCCGGAGCGCTTCATCGGCCACGCCAGCCCGTGATCAACGAGTTTCCAGTAGAGGAGGAGGAAGAACCATGTCCAAACGACCCGCCGATTCGTCTGCTGCACGCGACGCGTTGCGCGCCTTTGCGCCCAAGCTCGTCGACCTGACCGACAACGTGCTGTTCGCCGACGTCTGGGAGAGGCCCGGCCTCTCCAAGCGCGACCGCAGCCTGATCACCTGCGCCGCCCTGGTGGCGCTGAACCGCACCGAGCAGCAGGTCGGCCACTTCCAGCGCGCCATCAACAACGGCGTGAAGAAGGAGGAGCTGCTCGAGCTCATCACCCATCTCGCCTTCTACGGCGGATGGCCGGTCGCCATGTCGGCGGCCAACGTCGCCAAGAAAGTGTTCGAAGGGGGAGAACAGAAGTGAAGCTCTGCTATTTCAACGACTACCGGCTCGGTGTCATCAAGGGTCACACCGTCGTCGACATCACCGACGCGGTGAAGGACATCCCGCACATCGACACGCGCGACCTGATCATCGGCCTGATCGCCAGGTGGGACAGTCACAAGGCCAAGGTCGAGAAAGCCGCGGCCGACGGTAAGGGCGTGCCCTTGAAGGACGTGCGGCTCCGTCCGCCCGTGCCGAAGCCCGGCAACATCGTCTGCATGGCGGTGAACTACATGGAGGACGGTACTCTCAAGGAGAAGCCGCAGATCAACGCCTTCCACAAGGCGGCCTCGGCGGTGATCGGCGAGGGTGACACCATGGTGCTGCCCGACGTGCCGGCCAGCATCTTCGAAGGCGAGGCTGAGCTTGCGCTCATCATCGGCAAGCCGGCGACACGCGTCAGCCAGGCCGACGCCATGAACCACATCTTCGGCTACACCTGCTTCATCGACGGCTCGGCGCGCGGCCTGCCGCCGCCGGGCAACGTCTTCTTCCAGATGAAGTCGCGCGACACCTTTGCGCCGATCGGCCCGTGGATCGTCACCGCCGACGAGATCGCCGATCCGCAGAACCTCAACATCACCCTCACCAACAACGGCGAGGTGATGCAGAAGTTCAACACCAACGACATGGCGCACAACATTCCGCGCTGCATCGAATGGGCGAGCTCGATTCACACGCTCAATCCCGGTGACATCCTGGCCACCGGCACCAACCATCGCGGCCTCAACTCCTTCATGGACGGCGACAAGATCGAGCTCACCGTCGAGAAGGTCGGCACGCTCAAGTTCAACGTGAAGGACGAGCTGAAGCGCACCTGGGCCCGCACCACACGTTCACAGCACAAGGACAAGGGCGGCGAGGGCCCGCACACGCCGCAGACCGGCGGCAAGTACGCGAAATAGTCTTCGCTGGGGCGCGGACCTCTAGGTCCGCTCATGCTCTTCCGGACCGCGAGCCTCCGGCTCGCTCGTGCTCATGAG
>JAEZHS010000584.1 GCA_023436825.1 Pseudomonadota bacterium
GTCATGAGCAACGGTGCTGACGCTCATGACTCATGACCCCTCCGTCGGCGATGACGCCGACACCTCCCCAGCTTCGCTGGGGAGGAATGAGTCACGCCAGGTACTTCGACGCCTCGCGTCGCGCGACGCCCGTCAGCGTGGCGCCGTGCTCGGTGAGGAAGCGGCGGACGCGGGGCCTGTCGCGCTTGGCGAGCTCGCGCAGCCACCAGCCGATCGCCTTCTGGATGAACCATTCACGATCGCCGGCGAGGCTCGACGCCCAACCCAGCATGCGTTCGGGGTCGCGACCATTTCGCGTCCACGCCAGGGTGAAGACGAGCGCCGCCCGCCGCGTCCAGAGGTGCGGGCTCTGCACCCAGCCTTCGACGACGTCGAGCCGCCGCGGATCGTGAAGCAGGCAGCGCGAGGCGACGGGGGCGAGATTGTCGGCGACGGCCCAGCCGTCGAGATCGGGCATGCGCGCCCGCACGAAGCCCCACAGCGGCTCGGTCGGCGGCACGCTCGGCGCCACCAGCAGGCGCCCGGCGACGATCTTCAGGTCCCAGACCGGCTCGCGCCACAGGCGGCGGGCGAGGGCGAGGCGCTGGGCGGCCGGCACATCCTTCAGGATTTCGCGGATCGCCACGTCCATCTGCGGCAGGGCGACACCCCAGTGCTGCCAGACCGACTTCTGGTAGCTTTTCTCCTTCTCGGCCCGCGCCGGGCTGCCCATCGTCCTCAGGCGGTGGGTCAGGTTGGCATGGAGGCGGTCCGTGGTGGCCATGGGCCGTATCGTAGCAAGGCAGCGGTCTGGTTGCTCCTGCGGGTCAAACCGGCTACCAACCGCGCCATTCACGCATTTGGAGCTAGGTATGTCGCTCGACAAGGACACCGTGGCGCGCATTGCGCGTCTGGCCCGTCTGAAAGTGCCCGATGAAGAGCTGGCGCCGCTGGCCGGCGAGCTGTCGGGGATTCTTGCCTGGATCGAGCAACTGAACGAGGTCGACACCAAAAACGTCGAGCCGATGTCCTCGGTGTCCGACGTCACGCTGCCCCAGCGCGAGGACAAGGTGACCGACGGCGGCATCGCCGAGAAGATCCTGGCCAACGCTCCGGGCGGCGCCGTCTATATCGAGCAGACCGACAAGAATGCCGGCGGCTTCTTCACGGTCCCCAAGGTGGTGGAGTAGGCGATGGCGGCTCTCACCGACCTCACGCTCGCCCAGCTCAAGGCGACGCTGGACAAGAAGGAGGCAAGCGCCGTCGAGGTGGCCGAAGCGCATCTCGCGAAGCTCGACCAGCATCGCGCGCTCAACGCCTTCATCACCGAGACACCCGAGCGTGCGCGAGAGATGGCCAAGGCCTCCGATGCGCGCCGCGCCAAGGGTGAGGCCGGCCTGCTGGAAGGCGTGCCGCTCGCGATCAAGGACTTGTTCTGCACCGAGGGCGTGCAGACCACGGCCGCGTCTCACATCCTCGAAGGCTTCGTGCCGCCGTATGAGAGCACGGTGACCGCCAACCTGTGGAAGGCGGGCGCCGTGATGGTCGGCAAGACCAACCTCGATGAATTCGCCATGGGCTCGTCGAACATGACGAGCCACTTCGGCGGCGTCGAGAATCCATGGAAGAAGCGCGGCGATAACCGCAAGCTGGTGCCCGGCGGCTCGTCGGGCGGCTCGGCCGCCGCGGTCGCGGCCTACATGGTGCCGGGCAGCACCGGCACCGACACTGGCGGCTCGATCCGCCAGCCGGCGGCGTTCTGCGGCATCGTCGGGCTGAAGCCGACCTACGGCCGCTGCTCGCGCTGGGGCGTCGTGGCCTTCGCCAGCTCGCTCGACCAGCCGGGCCCGTTCGCCCGCACGGTCGAGGACAGCGCGCTGCTGCTGCAGGGCATGGCCGGGCACGATCCCAAGGACTCCACGTCGGCGCCGCTCCCGGTGCCCGACTTCGCGGCGGCCGCGCGCAACCCCGACGTCACGGGACTCAAGGTCGGCATCCCCAAGGAGTACCGCGTCGAAGGAACGGCCGCCGAGATCGTCGCGCTGTGGGACAAGGGCATCGAGATGTTGCGGGCGGCGGGCGCCGTGCCGGTCGAGGTGTCGCTGCCACACACCAAGTACGCGCTGCCGGCTTACTACATCGTGGCGCCGGCCGAGTGCTCGTCGAACCTGGCGCGCTACGACGGCGTGCGCTTCGGGCTTCGGGTCCCCGGCAAGGACCTGATCGAGATGTACGAGAACACGCGCGGCGCGGGCTTCGGCAAGGAAGTGCGACGGCGCATCATGATCGGGACCTACGTGCTGTCGGCCGGCTATTACGACGCCTACTACAAGAAGGCCCAGCAGATCCGTGCCCTGATTGCGCGCGACTTCAAGCAGGCTTTCGAGCAGTGCGACGTGCTGCTGACGCCGACCGCGCCGACCGCGGCGTTCGCCGCCGGGGAGAAGATGGACGATCCGGTGACCATGTACCTCAACGACATGTTCACCATCCCGGCCTCGATGGCGGGCCTGCCGGGCATCTCGGTGCCGGCCGGCGTCGACAAGGACCGCCTGCCGCTCGGCCTGCAGATCATCGGCCGCGCCTTCGACGAGGAGACGATGCTCCGGGCCGCGGCGGCGCTCGAGAAGGCGGCCGCGTTCAATCTCAGGCCGACGGGCTACTGATCGGCTCGCCCGCCGTGCACATCGGACACGCGGCGGGCTCCCACAGGTCGTTGGCGAGACGGGCGATGCTTTCGACCGCGAGCTTGCTTGCCGTGAAGTAGGGCAGCGCCGTCTCTCCCAGGATCAACAAGGCGCCGACGGCGATTGGGCGTGCACCCATTACCCTGAGCGCGGCGAAGGTCGCGCGCGTCGCCGATCCGGCATTGATGGCGTCGTCGACAATGACGACAGCGCGCCCGCGCAGATGGTCGCGAAACGCGTCGGGAATGACATAGGTCGCGCCTCGGGCGTCGGCCCGACGCTCGGCGAAGGCGAAGCGGACGTCCAGCTCGGCCGCGACCATCTCCGCGACAAAGCCGCCGCCGACCAGCGGACCGACCACGGCCTCGACGCCGGGTCCGCCCAGTCGCGGCGCCAGCTCGCGCGCGAAGGGCCGCAAGGCAGCCGGGCGCAGGAACAGCACATCGAGATCGAGCCATAGATCGCCATGATGGCCCGACTCGAGGATGAAGTGTCCGCGCCGAGCGGAGAGAAGACCCAGAAGCTGCTCTTCCATACAGCCAGAAACCTTGGGATGGTTGGCCAATGTCGCTGGAACTATACGCCGCTTACCTCGTGGCCTGCCTGATCGTCGTGCTCGTGCCGGGCCCGACGGTGACGCTGATCCTCGCCAATAGCATCCGCCACGGCACGCGCGCCGGGCTGATGAACGTCCTGGGCACGCAGGTCGGTCTCGCCCTGATGATCGGCGTGGTCGGGTTGGGGCTCACCTCGCTGATGGAGGCGGCCGGCCATTGGTTCGACTGGCTGCGGCTGGCAGGTGCCGCCTATCTGATCTGGCTGGGTTGGAAGATGATCCGGCCGAGCGGCGGGGAAGGCGAGGCCGGTGCGCCGTCGGCGGCGCCACGGGGTGGCTTCCTGATGCAAGGCGCGCTGGTCGCGCTCAGCAATCCCAAGACCTTGATCTTCTTCGGTGCCTTCTTTCCGCAATTCATCGATCCGGCGCGCGATCACGGCCTGCAGATCCTGATCATGGGTTTGACGGCGATGCTGGTCGCGGCTGTCTCCGACAGCTTCTACGCGTTCGCGGCGGGCCGCGCCGGCCGGGCACTTTCCGCTAAGCGAGTGCGCCTCCTGTCGCGTGTCAGCGGCTGTTTTCTCATAGGTGGTGGCCTCTGGCTGGCGTTCTCCCGCCGCTGACGATTCGGTAAACTCCTGTTCACATGGGAGAACCGAACATGGCGAAGGAATTCGATCTGGTCGTCCGAGGCGGCACGGTGGCTGACGGTACCGGTGCCTCTCTCCACGAAGCCGACATCGCGCTGAAGGACGGCAAGATCGCCGCCGTCGGCAAGGTCTCCGGCAGCGCCGCCGAGGAGATCGACGCGAAGGGGCTGCTGGTCACGCCGGGCTTCGTCGACATTCACACCCACTATGACGGACAGGCGACCTGGGATTCACGGCTGCAGCCGTCGAGCTGGCACGGTGTCACCACGGCGGTGATGGGCAATTGCGGCGTGGGCTTCGCGCCGGTGAAAGTTCAAGACCGCCAGCGCCTGATCGAATTGATGGAAGGCGTCGAGGACATTCCCGGCGCCGCGCTCGACGAGGGGCTGAACTGGTCGTGGGAAGCGTTTGGCCAGTATCTCGATGCGCTGGAAGCGCGACCGCGCGACATGGATCTCGGCGCGCAACTGCCGCACGGCGCGCTGCGCGTGTTCGTCATGGGCGAGCGT
>JAEZHS010000680.1 GCA_023436825.1 Pseudomonadota bacterium
ATCATGACGACGGACACTTTCCCCAAGCTCGCCACCCGCCAGGCCAAGATCGGCGAGCGGACCGTGACCATCAACGGCTTCCTCAAGGGCTCGGGCATGATCGCCCCCGACATGGCGACCATGCTGGGCTTCGTCTTCACTGACGCCAAGGTGCCGGGCGCGGTGCTGCAGAAGCTGCTGTCCGACGCCGCCGACAAGTCGCTGAACTGCGTCACCGTCGACGGCGACACCTCGACCAGCGATACGCTCCTGATGGTCGCCACCGGTGCGGCCCGCCATGCGCCGATCGAGGAGGCCGACGATCCCGTCCTGGTCGACTTCAAGCGCGCGCTCGACGAGGTGCTGATCGATCTCGCCCAGCTGCTTGCGCGCGACGGCGAGGGCGCGACCAAGTTCGTCACCATCAATGTCGGCGGCGCCTCGTCCAACGGAGCGGCGCGCAAGATCGGGCTCGCGGTCGCCAACTCGCCGCTGGTCAAGACGGCGATCGCCGGCGAGGATGCGAACTGGGGCCGCATCGTCATGGCGGTCGGCAAGTCGGGCGAGCGGGCCGATCGCGACAAGCTGAAGATTTCGATCGGCGGCGTGAAGATCACCGATGGCGGCCAGGTCGTGCCCAACTACGACGAGACGCCGGTCGCCAGGCACATCAAGGGCACCGACATCGTGATCGACATCGATCTCGGCATCGGCCGCGGCCGCGCCACGGTCTGGACCTGCGATCTGACGCACGGCTACATCGACATCAACGGCAGCTATCGTTCTTGAGTTCATCATTCGACGAGGAGTGCCCGGGCGGCCCGCCGCCGCTCGGCGACCGGCCGCTGGTCCTGGTCGCCGCGGTGGCGCTGGTCGACGTCGACGGCCGCGTGTTGATCGCCCAGCGGCCCGCCGGCAAGTCGATGGCGGGACTGTGGGAGTTCCCCGGCGGCAAGGTCGATCCCGGCGAGACGCCCGAGCAGGCGCTGGTGCGCGAGCTGCGCGAGGAACTCGGCATCGAGACGGCGACCAGCTGCCTCGCGCCGATCGCCTTCGCCAGCCACGGCTACGAGAAGTTCCACCTGCTGATGCCGGTCTTCGCCTGCCGCAAATGGAACGGCACGCCGCAGCCGCATGAAGGCCAGGTGCTGAAGTGGGTCGCGCCGGTCGAGCTCGCCCGCTATCCGATGCCGCCTGCCGACCTGCCGCTGATCGGCCTCCTGCGCGACCTTCTGTGAGTTGCTGCCTCCCCAGCGAAGCTGGGGAGGTGCCCTCGTCGTACGAGGGCGGAGGGGTCATGGGCATCTTCACTGGTGCTCATGACCCCTCCGGCCCTTCGGGCCACCTCCCCACGCGAAGCGCGGGGAGGAATGCGCGGTCTACGACTCCGAGGGGGCCGGCAGCCCTGCGCCTTCGCGCCAGGAGAGCAGGCGGCGGAAGATGACGGCCTGTACCGTCGCGGTGAGGGCGGTCACGCCGTAAGCCACCAGGATCGCCACCGTCCAGCCCACAATGGCCGCCGCCTCGTCGGCCTGCAGCACGCCGCGCATGATGGCGTGGCTCAGCAGGGCGGCCACGGCGGTGACGAAAGCGCCGCCGAAATAGACGACGAACAGCGCACCGATGACGGGCCAGGCGTTGCCGCGGCTGTGGGCCCACGAAAAGCGCGGCGAGAAGGGGACGTCGACGGCGGTGGCGGCGAGGCCATAGCTCACGCGCAGCGCCAGCAGCAGCGAGACGATGAAACCGAAGGCGAGCGGACCGGCCAGCGCATAGCGTCGGGCGGTGTCGGGATCGATGGCGGCGCCGGCCTGCAGGGCGCGCGGATCCATCGGGCCGATGGTGATCATGAAGATGGCCATCAGCACGAAGGTCATGCCGGCCACCTTGATCAGATGCCCGAGCCAGGCCGTTTCGCGCGCCGACCAGCCCAGCCCCGGCAGCCGGTCGATGCGGTGCGGGCCCAGCAGCACGAGCCGCTGCCAGGCGACCATGAACATCGTCGTCGGCACCACGTCGGCCGCCTTCTCGATCATCGCCCCGAGCGGCGATTCGGAGAGCAGTCCGCCGACGATGCGGATGACGATGGAGATGATCCAGGGAATGGTGACGAGGTCGAAGAACAGCCGGATGTTGGCGAAGAAGAAGCTGAAGCTCTCCGACAGTACTTCACTGAACGACAGTCGCACGATCTAGCCTCGTCCCGCTTTTTCGCCGGCGCTCTGCTCGGCGGTGCCGAGCGCATCGGCAAGGCGCCTGGCCGCGCTGCCGGGACGCAGCGGCTTGGGTTGCGAATCGTGCGGCGCCCAACCATGCAGGAACAGCACCTCGAAGCTCGCCGCGACGCGTCCCGACGGCAGGGCGAAGCGCTCGCCATAGATCTCGGCCGCGCGCAAGAGCGTCGCCCGACGCGCCAGGCCGCGCCGGCGCTCGACCACCAGATTGCTCTCGCCCATCGCGGCGAGGTCGCGCATCAGGGCAAGCGCATTGTCGTATTCGACCTCGATGGTCTCGCTGTCGGCCACGGGCAGGGCAAAGCCCGCGCGTTGCAGCAGGCCCGCCGCGTCGCGCAGATCGGCGAAGGGCGAGACGCGCGGGCTCAAGCCGCCCTCGACTTCGCTCTCGGCCGCGGTCAGGGCCTGGCGCAGCTGCCACAGCGTGGCGCCGCCCAGCATGGCGCCCAGCAGCAGGCCGTCGGGCCGCAGGATGCGCCGGATCTGCACCAAGGTGCCGGGCAGGTCGTTGACCCAGTGCAGGTCCATGGCGCTCACGACCAGGTCGAAGCTTTCAGGGGCGAAGGGCAGGAACTCCTCGTCCGCCACGACAGCCGGACCGCGCGCCAGCCGGGCAAAGCCGTGGCCGAGGTCGGCGCGCACCAGCCAGCCGACCGTCTTGCGGTCGGCCAGCGCCGTGGCGAACTCATCGCCGTGCGAGCCGAGATCGAGGGCGTGCGCAAACGTCCGGCGCACATCGTCGAGGCGTTCGACCAGGCGGCTTGCGATCTCGCGCTTGAGGAAAGCGCGCGGACGCCAGTCGCGGGCGGCGCGCTCGCGCCGTCGGCGCAGCACGGCGCGGTCGAAAACCAGCAGAGGGTCGAGGCCCATCATGCCGGTGTATGTAGGACCAAAGCGGCGCGGCCGATAGAGCCCCGCCATCCTGTGGGCGCATTTGGCCCGCCCAATGGGAACGATGTTGTCCACGGGTTTGGGGCGCTTCTGGGCGCATGCCGGCCGCACGATGCTCGACGCCGTGCTGCCCCCGCTCTGCCTCGGCTGCGGCGAAATCGTCGAGACGCCGGGCGGCCTCTGCGCCGCCTGCTGGCCGGGCTTCGCCTTCATCGCTCCGCCATATTGCGCATGCTGTGCCTATCCGTTCGCCCAGCAGGTCGGCGCGGAGGCGCTGTGCGGCGCCTGTGCGAGGCGCGCGCCGCGCTATCGGCGGGCACGCGCCGCCCTGGTCTACGACGACAAGAGCCGCAAGCTGGTGTTGCCGTTCAAGCATGGCGACCGCACCGACATCGCCCGTGCCTGCGGCGCCTGGATGGCGCGCGCCGGCGCCGAGCTTCTGGCCGACGCCGACCTCGTGGCGCCGGTGCCGCTGCATTGGCGCCGCCTGTTCACGCGGCGTTACAACCAGGCCCAGCTCCTGGCCCGCATCGCCGTCGCCGCGGCGCCGTCGACGCGAGCGCGGCTGATCCCCGACCTGATGCGGCGCCGGCGCTGGACTGGCTCGCAAAGCGGGCTCGCCGCCAGGCAGCGCCACGACAACGTGCGGCAGGCCTTCGACGTCAATCCGCGCTGGGCGGCGCTCGTTCCGGGAAAATCCGTTCTCCTGGTCGACGATGTCCTGACAACGGGTGCCACGGTCGAGGCCTGCGCACGCGTTTTGCAGCGCGGCGGTGCGCGGCACGTTGACGTGCTGACGCTGGCGCGGGTCGTCCGGCCGGCGGTATAGTCCGCCAAAGAGGTTTTGCATGGCCAAGATCGAGATCTACACCACGCCGTTTTGCGGCTACTGCGCGCGGGCCAAGGGCCTGCTCGACAGGAAGGGCGCCGCCTACGAGGAAATGGACGTGATGATGGACGAGAAGAAGCGGGCCGAGATGCGCGAACGCTCCAGGCGCACGACGGTGCCGCAGATCTTCATCAACGGCCAGCATATCGGCGGCTCCGACGAGCTCGCCGCCCTCGAGCAGGCGGGCAAGCTCGACCCATTGCTGGCCCAGCCGGGCTGAGGAGAGCGACCGATGAGCAGCGCGTTCAAGGCCGGCCTGATCCAGACCAACGTCAGCAACGAGATGGCCGAGAACGTGGCCTACGTGCGCGAGCAGGCGCGGCTGGCGCGCGAGGCCGGCGCCGATTTCATCATGACGCCGGAGAACACCGGCCTGATCGGCGCCAACCGCGCCGAGACGCTGGCGAAGGCCGAGACCGAGGAGAGCCACGCCATGCTGGCGGCGGCCCGGGCGAGCGCGCGCGAGACCGGCGCGTGGTTCCTGCTGGGCTCGATCCATGTCCGCGTGCCCGGCGAAGAGCAGATCCGCAACCGCTCCTACCTGATCGATTCGGCCGGCGGCATCGTGGCGAGCTACGACAAGATCCACATGTTCGACGTCCAGCTCGCCGGCGGCGAGAGCTATCGCGAATCCTCGACCTTCAGGCCGGGCGAGAGATCGGTGCTGGCCGAGACGCCGTGGGGCGTTTTAGGCATGACGATCTGCTACGACCTGCGCTTCCCCTATCTCTATCGCGACCTGGCGCATGCCGGCGCCACGATGCTGTCGATCCCCTCGTCCTTCACGGTGCCGACCGGCCAGGCGCACTGGCACACGCTGATGCGCGCGCGGGCGATCGAGACCGGCTGCTTCGTGTTCGCGCCGGCGCAGGTCGGCACGCACAAGGGCTCCAACCGCAAGACCTACGGCCATTCGATCGCCGTCGCCCCGTGGGGCGAGATTTTGGCGGATGCCGGCGGCGAGAAGGCAGGCTTCGTCATCGCCGACGTCGATCCGGCGAAGATCGCCGAAGCGCGCAAGATGGTGCCGTCGCTGACGCACGACCGGAAATACGCTGAGCCGGTGCTGCACAAGCCGGCAGTGGCGAAGGCGGCCGAGTAGTCATGTGAGGCTCGTGGTCCGGAAGCCTATGAGCGCGCGAGGCGCGCGCGGTCCGGAAGAATCCGAGCGGCGATGCGCTGGACCATCGCCATCTTCGGCTCGCTGATCATTCGCGCTTCATAGGCGACGACGGAGAAGCGTCCTCGCACGATCTCCAGCAGCTCGCCGTCCTTCAGCAGGAACTCCGGATTGTTGGGACGCCCGAAGCGCTCATTGCCTTCCATGAATGTCTCGTAGAGCAGCACGCCGCCCGGCTCGATGGCGTCCAGAAGGACCGGCATGAGCGGCCGGTGCAGGTAGTTGGTGACCACGACGGCGCCGAATCGCCGCACGGCGAACGGCCAACCGCTGCCGTTCTCCAGGTCGGCCGTGACGATCTCGAGGTTCGGCAGGATGGCCAGGGAAGAAGTGTCGCGATCGATCGCCGTCACCTTGTTGCCGCGCTCGGCGAAGAAGAAGGCATGTCGGCCGCCGCCGGCGGCAACGTCGAGGACCGTCGCACCGGGCGGAACGAGCCCGGCCCATTGCACGATCCACGGCGATGGCACCCCTCTTGCGTCCGCCACAATCACACCCCATCATCTCTGGCACTCCCATCGGGGGAGTGCCAACGCGGAATTCCTTGTAATTTCATGATCCTATACCGACTGCGCTGTTCCAAGGGCCACGAGTTCGAAAGCTGGTTCAAGGACAGCAAGACCTACGAACGCCAGGAAAAGAAGTCCCTGATCGGCTGTGCCGTGTGCGGCAACGCCAAGGTCGAACGCGCCCCCATGGCGCCGCGATTGGGCAAGAGCAGCAAGAAGGTCGAGGCCGAGAAGCCGTCGGCCGACGCTCCCACCGCACCCGCCGCGCCCCAGGCGCCGAGTGCGGATCAGCAGCAGATGGCGGCGCTGGCGCGCTACATGCCCAAGGAACTGCGCGAGGCGCTGCTCAAGGTGCGCGCCGAGGTCGAGAAGAATTGCGAGCATGTCGGCGACAAGTTCGCCGAGGAGGCGCGCAAGATCCATTACGGCGAGAGCGACAAGCGCGGCATCTACGGCGAGACCAGCGAGGAAGAGGCCGAGGCGCTGGCCGAAGAGGGCATCGAGTTCGGCCGCCTGCCGTGGATTCCGCGGGGGAATTAGTTTCCGCCGGATTTGATGCCATACAGCATGTAGTTCACGTCGAGGTCGCTCTTGCTCAGCGACCAGGCGCGCCTGAGCGGGCTGTAGACCACGCCGACGATCTCCTGCGCTTCGATGCCGCCCGAGCGCAGGCCGTTCACGACTTCCGACGGCTTCAGGAATTTCCTCCAGTCGTGCGTGCCGCGCGGCAGCCAGCCCAGAAGATACTCGGCGCCGGCGATGGCGAGCGCCCAGGCCTTGGGCGTCCGGTTGAGCGTCGACAGGAACAACAGGCCGCCCGGCTTCACCATGCGGCCGCACGAGCTCAGGAAGAGCTCGACGTCGGCCACGTGCTCGACGATCTCGAGGGCCAGCACGATGTCGAACTGCGCGCCCGATTCCGCCAGCGCCTCCGCCGTGCCCTGCCGGTAGTCGATCGCCAGCGCCTGTCCTTCGGCGTGCAGCGAGGCGACGCCGACGTTCCTCGAGGCCGCGTCGACTCCCGTCACTCGCGCGCCCAGCCGCGCCATCGGCTCGCTCAAAAGCCCGCCGCCGCAGCCGATATCGAGCAGCGAGAGGTCCTTGAGCGGCGTGCCGCCGAGTGGATCGCGCTGCCAGTGGGCCGCGGCGCGGTCGCGGATGTAGCCGATGCGCAGCGGGTTCAGCCGGTGCAACGGGGCGAACTTGCCGGTGGGGTCCCACCATTCGGCGGCGATGCGCGAGAAGCGCTCGATCTCGGCCGGATCGACGGTGGTATGTCCTGGAGCGCTTGCAGGATCGGTCATCGCTGCCCTTGACCCATATGGTGCCCCCGGTGTCTATACCCCGCTTTCGAGCAGGTCCATGGCGCGCATCGTTCTCAAATTCGGCGGTACTTCGGTTGGCGACACAGATCGCATCAAGAACGTCGCCAGCAAGGTCAAAGCCGAGGTCGAGCGCGGCAACGAGGTCGCGGTCGTGGTCTCGGCCATGTCCGGCGCCACCAACCAGCTCGTCAAATGGGTCAACGAGATCGCCCCGCTGCACGATGCGCGCGAGTACGACGTCGTCGTCGCGACCGGCGAGCAGGTGACGATCGGCCTGCTGGCCATGGCGCTGCAGCAGATGGGCGTGAAGTCGCGCTCCTGGGTCTCCTGGCAGATCCCGATCCGCACCGATGCCGCCTACGCCAAGGCGCGCATCGTCGACATCGAGACGGGCGACATGGCCAAGGCGATGGCGGCGGGCGAGGTGCCGATCGTGCCGGGCTTCCAGGGCCTCTCGCCCGAAGGCCGCATCACGACCTTGGGCCGCGGCGGCTCGGACACCTCGGCGGTGGCGCTGGCGGCCGCGCTCAAGGCCGATCGCTGCGACATCTACACCGCCGTCGACGGCGTCAACACGACCGATCCGCGGATCGTCGAGAAGGCGCGCAAGATCGATCAGGTGACCTACGAAGAGATGCTGGAAATGGCGTCGCAGGGCTCCAAGGTCCTGCAGACGCGTTCGGTCGAGCTGGCGATGAACCATCACGTGCGCGTGCAGGTCCTGTCGTCGTTCGATTCCGCGCTGGGCAGCGACCTGCCCGGCACGATGGTTGTGGACGAGGAAGAGATCATGGCCCAGGGACTCGAGAAATCCGTCGTGAGCGGCATCGCCTTCGCCAAGGACGAAGCCAAGATCACGGTGACCCGCGTCGCCGACCGGCCGGGCGTCGCGGCGGCGATCTTCGGCCCGCTGGCCGAGGCCAACGTCAACGTCGACATGATCGTGCAGAACGTGTCGCTCGACGGCAGCTCGACCGACATCACCTTCACCGTGCCGCGCGCCGACCTCGCCCGCGCCGTCGAGCGCCTGCAGAAGGCCAGGACCGAGCTCAAGTTCACCGAGGTGCAGTCCGACACCAACGTCGCCAAGATCTCGGTGATCGGCGTCGGCATGCGCAGCCACGCCGGCGTGGCGCTCAAGATGTTCGAGACCCTTGCCGCCAAGGGGATAAACATCCAGGTGATCTCGACCT
>JAEZHS010000715.1 GCA_023436825.1 Pseudomonadota bacterium
GAGCGGGCCCGGAGGCCCGCGGTCCGGTAAGATGCTGCGCGCCATCCGCAACTCGTGGCGCCTGCTGCGCATGGCGCTGAGCCTGGCGCGGCACGATGCGTTGTTCCCGCTGGAGATCCTGGGCATCACGCCGGCGCTGGTCGTCTGGGCGCGGCTGTTCGCGCGACAGCGCGATGCCCGCCGCCCGGGCGAGCGGCTGACGGCGGCGCTGCAGGAGATGGGCCCGTCCTTCATCAAGCTCGGCCAGGCGTTGTCGACCCGTGCCGACCTCCTGAGCGAGCAGGTCGCCGCCGACCTGGCGCAACTGCAGGACCATTTGCCGGCTTTCTCCGGCGCCGAGGCCAGGCGCATCATCGAAGCCGAGCTCGGCCAGCCGATCGACGCATTGTTCACGAGATTCGACGATAAGCCGGTCGCCGCCGCCTCGATCGCCCAGGTGCATTTCGCCGTTACCACCGACGGCCGCGAGGTCGCGGTCAAGGTGCTGCGGCCCGGCATCGAGCTCGCCTTCGAGCGCGATCTCGATCTCTTCTACTGGGTGGCCGAGCTGGTCGAACGCACCCAGCCGCGCTACCGCCGGCTGAAGCCGGTCGATTCGGTGCGCGCTTTCGCCGACGTCGTGCGCGTCGAGATGGACCTGCGCATGGAGGCTGCCGCCGCCGAGGAGCTGGGCGAGAATTTCGTCGACGATCCGGGCTATCGCGCACCGACCATCGACTGGGACCGTACCGCGGAGCGCGTGCTGACCTTGGAGCGCATCGACGGCACCCCGATCGGGGATCGCGACGGCATCGTCGCCGCCGGCCACGATCCCAACGAGGTCATGAAGAAAGCGGCGGAGGCCTTCTTCTACCAGGTGTTCCGCGACGGCTTCTTTCACGCCGACATGCACGGCGGCAACGCCTTCGTCGACCGCTCGGGCCACATCGTGCCGGTCGATTTCGGCATCATGGGCCGCATCGACGAGGACACCCGCGGCTACCTCGCCGAGCTTCTCGTCGCCTTCCTGCGCCGCGACTATCGCGCCGTGGCCGAAGTGCAGTTCCGCGCGGGGTTCGTGCCGCCCGACCAGTCGCGCGATATGTTCGCCCAGGCCTGCCGCTCGATAGGCGAGCCGATCTTCGGCAAGCCCAGCCACCAGATCTCGATCGCCCGCCTGCTGGCGCAGCTCCTGCGCGTCACCGAGCAGTTCGAGATGGCGGTGCAGCCGCAGCTCCTGCTGCTGCAGAAGACCATGCTGATGGCCGAGGGCATGGGCACCAGGCTCAATCCCCACGTCAATATCTGGGAGCTGGCGCGGCCCTTGATCGAGGAGTGGATGCAGAGCCATTTCGGCCCGCGCGCCACCATCGGTCGCGCCGCCGAGGACGTGATGCAGGGCCTGCGCCGCCTGCCGCGCCTGATCGACAGCCTGCATGTCGTGGCCGAGCACGAACGCCGCAAGGCCGAACGCGAAGCGACCACGCCGCCACCTATCCCCGGCCGCGGCTGGCGCCCGGGCTTCTCCGAGATCATCGCGGTATTAGCCCTCATCGCGGCCATTGTGGCTTGGTGGCACTAGGCTATGCCCCCGTCATCCCGACCGGAGCGCGAAGCGCGGAGCGGAGGGACCTAGTCATAGGAAAATGCAACTGATAATAGTAGGACTGGAGAGATGACAACCGATAGATTTTCGACATGGAACGCAATCCGGTCGTCTACATCCTCGCTAGTCCGAACAGACGTGCCCTCTACATCGGCATAACGACCGACCTGCCACGTCGCCTCGAAGAGCATCGTCAAGGAAAGGTGCATCATACCGCGCGTTACAACATCAAACGCTTGATCTACGTTGAGGCTTTCGAAACGGCGCCCGACGCGATCGCCCGAGAGAAGCAGCTGAAGAACTGGAGAAGGGAAAAGAAGCTCATCCTGGTAAATCGATCGAATCCGGATTGGCGGGACCTGAGCGGCGAAATCCACTGAGGAGGTCCCTCCGCTCCGCTTCGCTCCGGTCGGGATGACGGAATGTGAAGCCATGACTAGGTCCCTCCACTCCGCGCTTCGCGCTCCGGTCGGGATGACGAAGTGACCGCCGACCAGATCATCTTCGGCCTTGTCGTCTTCCTGCTGGCGGGAACGGTGAAGGGGCTGGTCGGGCTGGGGCTGCCGACCATCGTCATCGCGCTCACGACGCTCGTCCTGCCGCTCACCGAATCGATCGCCATGATCGCGCTGCCGACCATCTTCACCAATGTCTGGCAGGCGGCGGTCGGCGGCAACTTCCGAAAGATCCTGCATCGGCAGTGGCCGCTGATCGTGCCGCTGGCGATCGGCCTCTATCTCACCATGTGGCTGGTCGGCCAGAAGGGTCCCAACTGGGCCTTCATCGTCCTGGCGACGGTGCTGATCGTCTATAGCGCCCTCGGCCTGCTGCGCATCCGCCTGCACATCCACGCCGACCTGGAGAGGCCGCTGGCGCCGGTGATCGGCGCGATCTCGGGTTTCGTCGCCGGCGTCGTCGGCGTGCCGATCATTCCTCTCATGCCCTACCTGCAGGGCCTCGACATCAAGCCTTCCGAGCTCGTGCAGACCCTGGGTGTGGTGCTTTGCGCCACCTCGTTCACGCTCACGTTTTCGCTAGTGAGTTTCGGTCTTTTGGACGGCCCCCGCGCCGTCGTTTCGGCCGCCGCGGTGGTGCCGGCGCTAGCCGGCATGTGGCTGGGGCAGCAGATCCGCCAACGCCTGTCGGTTGAGCAGTTCCGGCTGGCCGTGTTCTGGGCTTTGCTGCTCACGGGGCTGTATACTTTCGCCAGCCGGGTGTTGTGATAGGCTGGGGGCCATGCTCAAGGGCAAGCGGATTCTGTTGATCGTCGCGGGGGGCATCGCGGCCTTCAAGTCGCTCGAACTCGTCCGCCGCCTGCGCGAACGTGGCGCCTCGGTGCGCTGCGTGCTCACCGAGGCCGGCGCCAGGTTCGTCACGCCGCTGTCGCTGCAGGCCCTGACTGAGGACTGCGTCTACAGCGACATGTTCTCGCTGACCGACGAAAGCGAGATGGGCCACATCCAGCTCTCACGCGATGCCGATCTGCTCGTGGTGGCGCCGGCGACGGCCGATATCCTGGCGCGCATGGCGGCGGGCATGGCCGACGATCTCGCCGCGACCGTGCTGCTCGCGACCGACAAGCCGGTGCTGGCGGCGCCGGCGATGAACGTGCGCATGTGGACCCACGCCGCCACCGTCGCCAATGTCGAGGCACTGAAGCAGCGCGGCATCCGCTTCATCGGGCCCAACGACGGCGCCATGGCCTGCAACGAATTCGGCCCGGGCCGCATGTCGGAGCCGGAAGAGATCGCCGACGCGATCGAAGGTCTGCTGCGGCCGGCCGAACGACCGCTCGCCGGCAAACGCGCCGTCGTGACGTCGGGCCCGACACGCGAGGCGATCGATCCCGTGCGCTACATCTCCAACCATTCCTCGGGCAAGCAGGGCCATGCCATCGCCTCGGCGCTGGCCGCCCTCGGCGCCGACGTCACGCTGGTCAGTGGGCCGGTTGCCATCGCCGATCCGCCGGGCGTGGCGACCGTTCACGTCGACTCGGCCGACCAGATGCTGGCCGCCTGCCTCGCCGCCGGCCGGATCGACATCGCCGTCTGCGCCGCCGCCGTCGCCGACTGGAAGGCGGCCCATCCGGCCGGGTCCAAGATCAAGAAGAAGGCCGGGACGGCGCCGCCCAGCGTGGAACTCACGCCCAATCCCGACATTCTCGTCACCCTGTCCAAGCCCGGCCCGCAGCGGCCCGCCCTGGTGGTGGGCTTCGCCGCCGAGACCGAGAATCTGGTGGCCAACGCCATCGACAAGCGGCAGCGCAAGGGCTGCGACTGGATCGTGGCCAACGACGTCTCGCCGGCCGTCGGCACGTTCGGCGGCGAGCGCAACACCGTGCACCTGATCCGCGCCTCCGGCGTAGAAGACTGGCCGACTCTGGCCAAGGGCGAGGTCGCCATGCGGCTGGCCGGCCGCATCGCCCTGCACTTTGGCCGGCCGCCGAAAGCCGAGGCAGCAGAATGAAGGGTGTCGAGACCGTCGAGATCGAGGTGGTGCGGCTCACGCACGCCCGCGACCTTGCCCTGCCGGACTACGCCACGGCCGCTGCCGCCGGCGCCGATCTGCTGGCCGCCGTCGACCAGGATATCGAGCTGGCGCCGTTGGAACGCAAGATCGTGCCGACCGGCATCTCGATTGCGCTACCGGCGGGCTTCGAGGCCCAGGTCCGGCCGCGCTCGGGCCTGGCCGCCAAGAACGGGGTGACGCTCGTCAATGCGCCGGGCACTATCGACGCCGACTATCGGGGAGAGATCGGCGTCATTCTGGTCAATCTTTCCAAGGAGCCATTCCGCATCAGTCGCGGCATGCGAATTGCACAGTTGGTCGTGGCCCGGCATGCCCGGGCCGTGTGGCGTGAGGTGAGCGAGCTCGACCGGACGGCGCGCGGCGCCGGGGGGTTCGGATCGACAGGAGTGACGGTGGGATCGGCTAAAAGCGCGTAATGCGCCTGAGGAGAAGCACTGGGGATGCCTCGGCTCAGCAAGAAAACCATGTTCGCGATCGAGGCCGTGCTCGACGTGGCCTTCCATGTCGGCGAGCATCCGGTGCGCAGCGGCGACATCACCGAACGCCAGCGCATTCCCAAACGCTACCTCGAGCAGGTGTTGCAGCATCTGGTACGGGCCGGAATCCTGGCCGGCAAGCGCGGTCCGCGGGGCGGCTATCGCCTCGGCCGCGAGCAGGGAAAAATCACCCTGGGCGAGGTCGTGCGCGTGGTGCGCAAGCTCGAGGCCGAGACCGAGCCCAACGATCCATCGACCGGCTCGCCGCTCGCCCACGAGGTGGTATGGCCGACATGGGAGAAGCTGCGCGACGACATGATGGCCCAGCTCGACAAAATCACCATCGAGGACCTCTGCGCGCGCGCGCGCGCCAAGGGGCTCGACCAGCCGGCTTCCGGCCAGCCGCCGCCCGAGCGCATTGCCGTTTGATCTTTTGATCACCCGAATGGATAACTCCGCCGTTCATTGAACTGGAGGAGTTGACCGATGGCCAAGGCCAAGACGGCTAAGAAAGCCAAGCCCAATCCGCGCAACAAGAAGCTGTACGACGACGGCATGAAGGTGCGTAAAGCCGTGCTGGGCGCCGGCTACGTCGACAATTCACTGGCGGGCGCCGCCAACGACGACTTCATGATGTCGTTCCAGGACGTCACCACGGAGTATTGCTGGGGCTACGTCTGGACGCGGCCTGGGCTTTCGAAGAAGACGCGCTCGATGCTGAACCTCGCCATGCTGGCGGCGCTGAACCGCGGCCCCGAGCTCAAGCTGCACGTCAACGGCGCGCTGAACAACGGCCTGACCAAGGAGGAGATCAAGGAGATCTTCCTGCAGGTTGCGATCTACTGCGGCATCCCGGCCAGCCTCGACGCCTTCAAGACCGCGAGCGCGGTATTCAAGGAACGCGGGATTTAGACTTCATCTCATGTTCCTCTCCCCTAGCGGGGGAGAGGAGCCTGATCCAGGGATGGCGGCCTACGCTCGATCAACCCGGCAACGACGACCGACAGCACGATCTTGTCTGCCTGATTCACCAACTCGTACAGCAGGTCGAAATGGCCGCGTTGCGGTCGGCTCGATTCACGCTTGCCCTTGATCGTGATCCGCAGCCGCACCCGGTCTCCTGCTCGCACCGGAGCCAGGAACTTCAGGTGCCATTCCGAGGCGCCAAGCACCGCCCAGTGCCGTCCGGGCACGTTGTAGATCTGGTGGCCCAGCCGATACATCAGCGTGATGGTGTAACCGCCGCTGGCGATCAGGCTGCCGTACGGATTCCGGGCGGCCGACGCCTCGTCTACGTGAAATGGCCACGGGTCGTTGCAACGGTTGTAGGCCAGCATGTCTTCGCGATCGATCGTGACCTCATCGCTCAGGAAAGAGGCGCCCACGACCAGATCCTCGAAGTAGACTGGAACCTCCATCGGTGCTCCTTCTTCCATTGGGCAGGTGTCGCAGCAGAGATATCAGATGATCAATTACTCGAGGGGTAATGTAGCGGGAGGACATGAGGATTCGCACCGGCACCCTAGGAGAGGCTGCATCGCTCACCGACCTCTGCGTGCGGTCGAAGGCGCATTGGGGCTACGACGCCGCGTTCATGAAGTTGAGCGCGGCGGCGCTGAGCGTAAGCGAAGGCGACATCGCTGCCGGCCATGTGTTGGTCGCGGTCGATGACGCAAGCCGCGTGATCGGCATGGCGTGCGTGCTGCCCGAGGGCGACGCATCGGACCTCGATGCCCTGTTCATAGACCCGCCGGCGATCGGCAGCGGCGCCGGGCGCCTGCTGTTCGACGCCGCCGCCGCCCTCGCGCGCAAGCAGGGCGCGCGGCGCATGACCATCCTGGCCGACCCCAACGCCGCGGCGTTCTACGAGCGCATGGGCGCACGTTATCTGCGGAACGCGCCGTCCGACGCCATTCCAGGCCGCACTCTGCCATTCTATGAGTACGACCTCACCTCGAGGACTGTTGCATGACCACGCTTTCACCTCCCGCCACCATCGCTTTCATCGGTCTCGGCATGATGGGCCGGCCGATGGCCGCGCGCCTCGCCGAGGCAGGCTTCAGGCTTCGCCTGTACGACCTCTCGCAGAAGGCGGTGTCGGATTTCATCGGTGCGCATCCCACGGCGCTGGCGACCGCCTCGCCCAAGGCCGCGGTGCAAGGAGCCGATGCCGTGATCACCATGCTGCCCGACGGCAAGGTCGTACGGCAGGCGCTGATGGAGGGGCGCGATCCTGCGCGCGAAGGCATGGCGGCGGGCATGCTCGCCATCGACATGAGCTCGTCCAATCCCGTCGACACCCAGAAGCTCGCGCGCGATCTCGCGGCGCTGGGCGTGGCCCTGCTCGACGCGCCGGTGTCGGGCGGCGTCAAGCGCGCCATCGACGGCTCGCTCTCGATCATGGGGGGCGGCAACGCCGCCGACCTCGAGCGCGCACGGCCGGCCTTCGCCGCCATGGGCAAGACCATCACGCTCTGCGGCCCGGCGGGCGCAGGACACGCACTGAAGGCGCTCAACAACTACCTGTCGGCCGCGGGCCTGGTCGCCATGTGCGAGGCGCTGGTCGTCGGCGAGGCCTTCGGCCTCGATCCCGGCACCATGGTCGACGTCTTCAACAGCTCGACTGGCAAGAGCAACGCCACCGAGGTGAAGGGCCGCCAGTTCGTCGTGCCGCGCAACTTCGCGGCCGGCTTCACCACCGGCCTGATGGCCAAGGACCTGCGCACCGCTGGAGAGGTCGCGAACCACCTCCAGCTCAACATGCCCGGCCTGAAACAGGCGGTGGCCTACTGGGCCGATGCCAGCAGCAAGCTCGGCGGCTCGGCGGATCACACCGAGATTTTCCGTTATGCTGAGATGCTCGCGGAGGAGGAGTCATGAACCCGGCCTTCACACTCGACGGCACCTACATCCACCTGCGCCCCGACGAGAGCGCGCTCGCGATGGAAGGCGGTGCGAAGTTCTGGGCCGGCATCGAAGAACGCCACGACCTCGACCGGGGCCGCCTGATGGGCAGTACCGACCAGAGCAAGGACTGGGATCACTGGGAGCGCCATCCCGCGGGCGACGAGGTCCTGACCCTGTTGTCGGGCGAGATGGTGATCGTGCTGGAGACCGACGGCGGCGAACAACGCGCGACCATCAAGCCCGGGGAGACCTTGATCGTTCCCAAGGGCGCCTGGCACCGCGGCATCGTCACGGCGCCCGGCCGGCTGATGTTCGTAACCCCGGGCGCTGGGACGGAGCACCGTCCGGTCTGATGGTGCGGACCGTCATCGCCTTTCTGGTCGCGCCAATGGTGCCTGCGCTTCTTTCGGCCTGGTTCGGCTTCATGAATGGCACCTACCATCCGCTCGCCATCTTTATTCTGGTTTGCGGTGGCTTGTACGTCTTGCAGGCGATCGTCGGCGTTCCCGCCTATCTGATGCTTGGGCGTGTTAAACGGCACGGGATCTGGGTCTATGCGCTGCTCGGCTTTGCTGGCACGGCGTTGCCGTTCCTGGTCTACGGCTCGATGCGCGACCTTGGCAGCGTGGGGGCGGGCCAGGCGGCGTATGTGATTTGCTTCGTTGGATTGCTCGGCGCCATTTCGGCCGTGATATTCTGGCTCCTGGCCCGCCCTGACAAGGTCGCGTCATCGACAGCTGGCGGCACATAGGGATGCCCTGCCGGATCGCTCCGTATATCGGGTAGGACGGCTTTGACAGGGCGGGTTGCCGCCCTTATATAACCGCCACCTAGGGCCCTTGGCGCCGCCTCCCCGGCGGTGAACGACGGGGTCAATACCGAACGTCACAGCGCAATTCCAGACAGCCGCGACCTGCGGCGGTGGCGCGTGCGTTATCTCCCACCTGATTGAAGAACCATGAACCTCCAAGACCTCAAGATGAAGAAACCGCCCGAGCTTCTGGCTTTTGCCGAGGAGCAGGGCGTCGAAGGCGCGGCGATGATGCGCCGCCAGGAACTGATGTTCGCCATCCTGCAGAAGCTCGCCGCCGCCGAGCAGGCGATCTTCGGCACCGGCACCATCGAGGTTCTGCCCGACGGCTTCGGCTACCTGCGCTCGATGGAGGCCAACTACCTGCCGGGCGCCGACGACATCTATGTCAGCCCGACTCAGGTCCGTAAGTTCGGCCTGCGCACCGGCGACACCGTCGAGGGCGAGATCCGCGCCCCCAAGGACGGCGAGCGCTATTTCGCCATGGTGCAGATCAACAAGATCAACTTCGACGATCCCGACGCGCTGCGCCATCGCATCAACTTCGATTCGCTGACCCCGCTCTATCCCGACGAGAAGCTGAAGCTCGAGATGGAGGGCGCCGGCGTCATGGCGCCGACCATCTCCGAGGAGCAGTCGAGCTCGCGGGCGACATCGTCGGGCCGCGTCAGCACCGGCCGGCGCACCGGCACGCTCACCAAGAAGGCCTCGACCTCGACGCCGCAGCAGCAGCTCGACATCTCGACCCGCGTGATCGACCTGATCGCGCCGATCGGCAAGGGCCAGCGCGCGCTGATCGTGTCGCCGCCGCGCACCGGCAAGACGGTGCTGATGCAGAACATCGCCCACGCCATCACCGCCAACAACCCCGAGGTCTACCTCATGGTCCTGCTCGTCGACGAGCGGCCGGAGGAAGTGACCGACATGCAGCGCACGGTGAAGGGCGAGGTCGTGAGCTCGACCTTCGACGAGCCGGCCAGCCGTCACGTCGCCGTCGCCGAGATGGTGATCGAGAAGGCCAAGCGCCTGGTCGAGCACAAGAAGGACGTGGTGATCCTGCTCGATTCGATCACGCGCCTCGGCGGCGGTCAGGCGGGGATCGAAGCCTTCCTCGACCAGGTCGTGGAAGCGGACCTCGCAGCCCGCCGCCGCCCACGTCTCCCGGATCCTGTCCGCGATGGCGCGGCAAAAGCTTCCGGGAGCGGGATGGCCGACGACGACCAGCGCTTTCATGAACCGTTACTGGTTCATCGAGCTGAAGAAGTCCTGGTTGGTCTTGGCCGTCCGCAGCTTGTCGAGCAGGAACTCGATGGCATCGACGGCGCCCATCGGCATGAGGATGCGGCGCAGCACCCACATCTTCGACAGCGTCGCGCGATCGACGAGCAGCTCCTCCTTGCGGGTGCCCGACTTGGTGATGTCGATGGCCGGGAAGGTGCGCTTGTCGGCGACCTTGCGGTCGAGGATGATTTCGGAGTTACCGGTGCCCTTGAACTCCTCGAAGATCACCT
>JAEZHS010000720.1 GCA_023436825.1 Pseudomonadota bacterium
AGGGCAGCGGACAGGCCCATCTCGACCTGATCGCGGGCCAGGTGCCGGCGCAGGTCGACCAGATCAACGCCGCCATCGGCCACATCAAGGCCGGCAAGATGCGCGCCATCGCCGTGTCGTCCGACAAGCGCCTGCCGCAGCTTCCCGACGTGCCGACCATGAAGGAATCGGGCGTCAAGGGCCTGGAGAACTTCACCTTCAGCACCTACACGGGCCTGTTCGCACCGGCCAAGCTGCCGGCGGAGATCCTGGCCAAGCTCAATGCCGCCATGGTGACGACGCTCGCCGATCCCGGCGTGATCAAGAAGTTCGCCGAGCTGACGGCGGAGACGAAATCCAGCACGCCGCAGGAGCTGGCGACCATGCTCGACAAGGAAGAGAAGCTGGTCGTACCCCTGATCAAGAAGCTCGGTATCAAAGCGGAGTAGTAACCGACATGACCTGGCTGCCCCCCGCCGTTGCCCCCATCGTCCTGCTGCTGATCTCCAACGTCTTCATGACTTTTGCCTGGTACGGGCATCTGAAGTTCACCGATCGGCCCTTGTGGATCGTGGTGGTGGCGAGCTGGGGGATCGCCTTCATCGAATACTGCTTCGCCGTGCCGGCCAACCGCTGGGGGCACACGGTCTATTCGGCGGCCGAGCTCAAGACCATGCAGGAGGTGATCACGCTTTCGGTGTTCGCCCTGTTCTCGGTGCTCTATCTCGGCGAGCGGATCACCCTGAACCACATCGTCGGCTTCGCCCTGATCTGCAGCGGCGCCTTCTTCGTTTTCCGCGGTCCCCTGCCTTCTTGAAGGGGCCTGCCTGAGGAAAAGTCTCCCAACCGCCCGGGATGAGCCTGCCCTATCCTGCGTAGACCCCTCGAGGGGAGGCGATTGACGGACCAGGCGCGCAGACGACGGATCGAATGGGCGGCGTTCGCCGCCGTGCTGCTGGTTGCCGCCGTGCTGCGTCTGATGCGGCTGGACGACAATGGCGTCGGCACCGCCTATTACGCCGCGGGCGTGCGCAGCATGCTGCAGGGCGTGTGGCTGTTCTTCTACAATTCGTTCGATCCCGCGGGCTTCATCTCCCTCGACAAGCCGCCGGTCGCCTTCTGGATCCAGACGGTCTTCGCCGCCGTCCTGGGCTACAGCGGATGGTCGATCCACCTGCCCCAGGCATTGGCCGGCGTCGCCTCGGTGGCCCTGCTCCATCGCCTGGTGCGGCCGCTCGGCGTGCCCGCCGCCATCGTCGCCGCCCTGCTGCTGGCGATCATGCCCATCGCCGTCGCGGTCGATCGCTCGAACAACACCGATCCCTGGCTGATCCTCTTCCTGCTGCTGGCGGCGCGGATCGCGCTGCGCGGCCGCGGCCTGTCGCTGGTGGTGGCGATGGCCCTGCTGGGGCTCGCCTTCAACACCAAGATGCTGGCGGCGTTGGTGTGCGGGCCGGCCCTGCTGGCGGGCTGGCTGCTCGCCGGTACGCTCGACTGGGGCCGACGGCTCGCCTGGATGGCGGCCGCCGCCGTCACCCTCGCCGTCGTGTCGCTTTCCTGGGCGGTGGCGTTCGATCTCACGCCCAAGGCGAAGCGGCCCTATGCCGGCAGCAGCCACGACAATTCCATGCTCGAGCTCATTGTCATGCACAACGGGCTGGAGCGCTTCGTGCGCAGCACGCCCGCCGCCACGCCAGCACCGGCGCAGACGCAGCGTTTCGTCGCTTACGACGCCGAGCCGGTCGGCCCGTTGCGGCTCGCCGCGCCCAGCCTTGCCATGCAGTTCGCCTGGACCCTGCCGCTTGCCGTGCTGGGCGCGGTGTTCGCTTGGCGCCGGCGGCGCGCGCAGGTCGCGCTGTGGAGCATGTGGGCGCTGACCTACGGCATCGTCTACAGCCTGGCCGGCGGCATCTTCCATGCCTATTACCTGTCGACCCTCGGGCCACCGCTGGCGGCGCTGGCCGGCATCGGCTGTTTCGAGCTGTGGCGGCGCGGCTCGACGCATCTCGCCATCGGCCTCGGCGCCGCCGCCCTGTGGCAGGCCTACATCACCGGCGCGACGCTCGGCTGGACGTCGACCTGGATCGGCTTCCCTGCCGTGGCGCTGGCGGCCGCCGTCGCCGCGCAATGGCGCGCCAAGCGTCCGCCGGCCGTCATTGGCGGCGTCGCCCTGCTGGTCCTGCCCGCGCTCTGGTCGTTGAGCGCCGTGTTCGCGCCCGGCAATCTCACCCTGCCCTCGGCCAGCCTGCCGCGCTGGCTCGGCCGCGACGACGGCCGCGGGCCGATCCTGTCGCGCAACTGGACGGCGCTGACCGACGATCCCAAGCTGCTGGCTTTCCTCGAGAAGCATCGCGGCAATGCCCGTTTCCTCCTGGCCGCGCCCAATGCGCTGCTGGCCGCGCCGGTGATCATCGGTACCGGCCAGCCGGCCATGGCGTTCGGCGGCTTCTTCGGCAACGACCCGGTTATGAGCGTCGACTCCTTCGCCAGGGCCGTCGAACGTGGCGAGGTGCGCTTCGTGGTGCTGGCGACCAACCGGCGCACGCGCGATTTCGAGCGCTGGGTGCGGGCGCACGGCACGATGGTCGATCCAAGCCTGTGGCGCTCGCTGCCGCCGGAGCCAAGGCGCGCGATCGTTCTGTACGATCTCGGGACGAAGT
>JAEZHS010000762.1 GCA_023436825.1 Pseudomonadota bacterium
CGCCACCGAAACGCCAAAATTCTTGAGCTTCGCCAAGGTGAATGTCGCGCGCGCAGCGGCGCCGACGACGCCGGCGTCGCTGCCCTCCAGCAGCGCCACCCACTCGGCCTCATCGGCCCGCGGAGAGTCCATGCTCTTGGCCTGCAGCGGTGCATTCGCGACCTCGAGGTCGTTCTCCGCCGCCATGGCGCCGACCATGCCGGGCCGCTCGATCGCCTTGGGCAACGCCGTCTCGTTCAGCCATTCGACCAGGGCCTTGCGATCCCGCGGGTTGGGCGTGAAGCGCACGGCGGCCACCGCGCCGCCGCCGCCGTGCGCCAGGTCGGCCTGCACGCGCACCGTCAGCCGTGTGAACTTGGTGAAGTTGGCCATCGTCGCCTGCGTCCACGGCGTCTGGTTGGCGAGCAGCGCCAGGTATCCCGGCGTCGCCAGGTCCTCGACCGTGTCGCATTCATA
The DNA here is from genome assembly GCA_023436825.1 of Pseudomonadota bacterium. The sequence continues at coordinate 457 of JAEZHS010000762.1, forward strand.
GGTCGCGAGGTACTTGGGCGCACCGCGCACGGCGACATAGCGTCGCCCGCGATGGAAGCCCGGCAGGTTCACCCGCTCGTCAATGTGCTCCCGATTGTACCACTCGTTGAAGTCGCGCTCGTCGCGCGCCTTCACTTCGCAGAACACGATCAGCATGCCTTTGCCGTGAAGCGGCATCGTGGTCCTCCCCGCCGGTTCCCTGGTCACAGCTTCATCTCAGGCGTTCCGGTCGGATCCCACGCTATCCTAAAATCGTGCTTCGGAGGAGGAACGCTTGAGGACCCTCGTGCGGCGACGCACCGTCATGGCGTGTGCCGGCGGTGTCGTGGCCGCGACCGCCCTGTCGTCGGCAGCCGATGCCTGGCCTGACCAGCCCATGCGGCTCGTCGTGCCGTTCACGCCGGCTGGCGGGCCCGATTTCATCGCCCGTTTCGTCGGCGAACGCCTGTCGCCCAGGCTCGCCCAGCCCGTGGTGGTGGAGAACCTGCCGGGCGCCTCGGGCAATATCGGCAGCCTGCAGGTAGCGCGCGCCAAACCAGACGGCCTCACGATCATGTCGTCGGTCAACACGCTGGTGATGAACGCCAGCCTGTTCCGCAACCTGCCCTATGATCCGGTGACGGATTTCGCGCCATTGGGGTTGAGCGCCTGGGGCACGTTGGTGCTGGTCGCCCATCCTTCGCAGAAGCCGGCCACGCTCGGCGAGATGATCGCGCTGGCCGAGGATCGATCGCAGACCCAGACCTACGCCAGTCCGGGCGTCGGCACGCCGCATCATCTGGCGATGGCGCTGCTGGAGACCGCGTCGGGCATCGAGTTGCTGCACGTTCCCTACAAAGGCTCGGCGGGCGCGGTGCAGGATCTCCTGTCGGGGCAGGTCGGGTACATGTTCCTGCCGGTACATGTGGCAGTCCCCTACATCCAGGCCGGCAAGCTGAAGGCGCTCGCCGTCGGCAGCCCCGAACGCCGTCCGCAGGTCCCAGACGTGCCGACGCTCGGCGAAAGCGGCCTCAAGGATGCCGATGTCGACATGTGGTACGGCTTTTTTGCGCCCAAGGACACGCCGGCCGAGATCGTCGACCGGCTCAACCGTGAGATCGTCGCGATCCTGGAGTCGCCGGAGGCGAAGACCGCCTTCGAAAAGCAGGGTCTCATTCCTGCCGTCTCGACGCCGGCGGCGCTGGGTGAGATCGCGGCGCGCGATCGCGTGCGCTGGGCCGACATCGTGGCCAAGCGCGGCATCCAGCCCGAGTAGACCGATGACATCGACCATCGCCGACGTTCTGGCCGGCCATGCGATGCGTGACCCGGAGGCGCCGGCGATCGTCTGCCCCAGCCTCGGCACGCTTTCCTTCGGCAGCCTGGCGCGCCATGTCCAGCAGATCCGCACTGCGCTCGCCACGGCCGGCATCGGTCCGTCCTCGCGCGTCGGCATTGCCCTGCAGCGCGGACCGGAGGCGGCACTGCTGAATGTCGCCATCTCGGCCAACGCTGCCGTCCTGCCGATCAATCCCAATCTTCCGCCGGCGGAGCTGCGCGAAGAGCTGAAGCGCATCCGCGTTCATGCGCTGGTCGTTCCCGGCGAGGCCGGTTTGCCGCCGTGGGTCGACGAAGACGAGGAAGGCCCCGTCCTCTTCAAGGCCACCAAGGCCGTTTCCTCCTTCGACGAGATCGCCCTCGCGCCGGTGAAGGACATCCGTCGCCCCGCGCCGTCGGGCGAGGTGACCGAGCAATCATGGGCGGCGATCTTCCGTACGTCGGGGACGACGGGGCCGTCGAAGCGGGTGCCCGTGACGCACCAGAACCTGATCGAGATGGCGCGCAAGATGGAACGCTGGCTGGCGCTGACGCCCGCCGATCGTTCCGCCTGCATCATGCCGATCTATTACAACGCCGGCTTCAAGGCGACGCTGGTGGCGCCGCTCCTGGTCGGTTGCAGTGTGGCCCTGCCCGAGCAGGCCGGTGCGCACGACATCGAGCAATGGCTGGGCGCATTGCGGCCGACCTGGCTCACCGCCTCGCCGGCCTTCCTGCAGGCGGTGGTGGAAAAGCTTAGCGCGTCGTCGGGCGCATCATTCGCCCAGTCCTTGCGCTTCGTCCTGTCGACGGCCTCCTATCTTCCCGATCACACCCGGCGCGAGCTGACGCGCCTGCTCGGCAAGCCCGTCGTCGAATTCTACGGCCTCTGCGAAGCGGGCATGATGAGCGGTCCGCTGCTTTCTCCGGACGAGTCGGGCACGGTCGGCCGCATCCCCGACGGCGAGCTGGCGATCCGCGACGACAAGGGCGGCGTCATGCGGCCGGGACAGGTCGGGCAGGTCATGCTGCGCGGGCCGAGCGTCATGCCGGGCTATCTGCTGGACGATATCGAAGGCGAGCCGACCGGCCTTCTGGACGGTTGGCTGGCGACCGGCGATCTCGGCAGCGTCGACGAACGCGGGCTCCTCACCATCGCCGGCCGCACCAAGGAGATCATCAATCGCGGCGGTGAGAAGATCGCGCCCTATGATGTCGAGAAGGCGCTGCTGGCGCATCCCGCGGTGCGCGAAGCGGCGGCATTTGCCGTGCCCCATGCGCGGCTCGGCGAGAATGTGGGGGCCGCCGTCGTCCTGCATGGTGGCGCCGGAGCGACGTCGACCGAGCTGATCGATTTCGTCTATGAGCGCCTGGCCCCCTTCCAGCGGCCGCGCCACGTCCATGTCGTCGACAGCCTGCCGCTCGGTCCGACCGTCAAGATCTCGCGGCCGCGGCTCTCGGCGGCTTTCGCCGACGCGCGACGGGATACGCCGCCGCCGGCCGCACCGCTGGAAATCCTGATCGCCGAGATCTGGCAGCGGCTGTTGAAGCGCCACGACATCGGCATGGACGACGACTTCTTCGAGATCGGTGGCGATTCGCTGCAGGCCACCGAGATGCTTCTGGAAGTCGAGGAGGCGACGCACCATCGCATCAGCCCGTCGGACATCCGCGCCCAGCTTACCATCCGCGTCCTGTGCGACAGGCTGGCCGGCGCGGCTGCCGCCCGCGACGAGGCGATGACCAAGGTGAGGGGCGGCGAGGGCACGCCGCTGTTCCTCTGTCATGGCGATTTCTGCGGCTGGGGTTTCTATGGCTTTCGCCTGAGCGAGATGCTCGAGGGCAACGGGCCCGTCTACCTGCTGCACTCGCTGCTCGATGGCGCCAAGGGCATCGAGACGATCGAGGACATGGCGGCGCGTTACGTCGCCGGCGTGCAGGCTGCCGCTCCCGATGGCCCGGTTCGGGTCGCGGGCTACTGCCACGGCGGCCTGGCGGCGCTCGAGCTCGTACGGCGGTTGGAGGCGGCAGGGCGGACGGTGGAGAAGGTCGTCCTGATCGACGCCTTCTCGCTGAATGCGCGGCCGACCCTGCGTCCGATCGTTTCCATCGTCTCCTGGATGGGTCGCCGGCTGCCGGGCGACCTGGGCCGCAAGGTCGGGCGCAGTGGCATGCCATCGGTGTGGGTGCTCGCCACTCACCTGCTGCGGCGCGACCCGACGATCCTGCGTCGCGTGGCCAAGACCGCCCACAGCGGCTCGATGCGTGCCTGGGATGCCTCGCAGCGCACCACCTATTACCGCGCCATGGCGAAGTACCTGCCGCCGCGCATCCGTGCCGTCATCGTCTGCCTTCTGTCCGACGAGTATGTCGGGCGCAAGGAGTATGACGCGGCACCCTGGAGGCGCCTGGCGCCCCACGTGCAGAGCGGCCGCCTTCCCGGCCAGCACAATACCTGCGTCAGCACGCATGTCGGCGAGCTCGCCGAACGGCTGAACCGGGAATTCGCCGAGCCTGCCACGCTCATGGAGTAAAACGGGGTTTCGTCCCGCCGCCGCGACTTGGTCTATGCTGGTCGTGACGGAGAGGAAACACCCATGAAAATCGTCAAGATCGAAGACCTTCACTGCAACGCCGGCTGGCGTGATTTTTCATTCCTCAAGATCACGACCGACGAAGGCGTGATCGGTTGGTCGGAATACAATGAGGGGTATGGCAGCGCCGGCCTCACCGCCGTGATCCGCCGCATGGCCCAGGACCTGATCGGTCACGATCCGCGCCCCATCGAGCGCATCATGGCGCGTCAGCAGGCGATCACGCGTCAGGCGCCGGGCGGGCTCAACCAGCAGGCCATGGCCGCCATCGAGAACGCGCTTCTGGACGTCAAGGCCAAGGCGCTGGGCGTGCCCGTCTACGAGCTGTTCGGCGGGCCGGTGCGCGACCGTCTGCCGCTCTACTGGTCGCATTGCGGCAGCTACCGCTTCAGCAACGCGGCCGTCATGGGCGTGGAGCCGGTGCGCTCGCTCGACGACCTGGTGAAGCTCGGCGAGCACGTGAAAAAACGCGGCTTCAAGGCGCTGAAGACCAACATCTTCCGCTTCGACGGCAATCCGCCCTACATGCACCAGCCGGGCTTCGCGCGTGGGCCGGGCTATCCCGAACTCAATCCCGACGGCGCCACGCTCGCCGCCATCACCGAGGGGCTGGCGGCGTTCCGCCAGGGGGCAGGCCCCGAGATGGGTATCCTGCTCGACAGCAACTTCAACTTCAAAACCGAGGGCTACATCAAGGTCGCGCGCGCCTGCGAGCCCTACAATCTCTTCTGGCTCGAGATCGATTCATACGATGCGGAGGGACTGCGGTTGATCCGCGACCGGGCGTCGATGCCGATCGCCTCCTGCGAATCGCTGTTCGGCCGCCGCCAGTTCCGGCCGTTCTTCGAGAACCGGTCGATGGACGTGGCGATCATCGATGCGCCGTGGAACGGCGTGCAGGAGTCGATGAAGATCGCGGCCATGGCGGAGCCGTATGAAATCAACTGCGCACCGCACAATTTCTATGGCCACATGTCGACGCTGATGAGCGCCAACATGTGCGCCGCCATGCCCAATTTCCGTATCATGGAAATCGATATCGACGACGTCCCGTGGAAGGACGATCTGGTCACCCATCCGCCGGTCATCCAGAATGGCGAACTGATCGTGCCCACCCGTCCGGGCTGGGGCGCCGACATCAACGAAGAAGCGGTGCGGGCGCATCCGCCCCGGAATCCGCATCCGTAACCCACATCCGAGAGGGGAGAGGTCACATGGTCTACGAACTACGTTGCTATACGCTGGCGCCCGGCAAGATGCCGGACTACCTCAAGGCCGCCGAAACGATCGGCCGTCCGGCGCGCGGCAACAACTACGGCGTCAACCACGGCTACTGGACGGCCGAGTTCGGCGCGTTGAACCAGATCTGGCATCTGTGGAAGTACGACAGCCTGAACGACCGCGAGCGCCTGCGCGGCGAGCTCGCAAAGAACAAGGACTGGACCGAGAAGTACGTGCCGACCATCCGGCCGTGGATCCAGCGCCAGGACCTGCGCGTGATGAACGCTGTCGTCGACATCAAGCCTTCCGACGGCACCACCGGCAACGTCTATGAGCTGCGCATCTACCGCACCGTGCTGGGCGGCGCGCAGCAGTACGGCAAGGATTTCCTCGAGGTGAAGGAAGCGCGCGACAAGTACTCGCCGATCTGGGGCGCCTGGACCGGCGAGTTCCCGCAGCCCAACGAGTGGATCCATCTCTGGCGCTACAAGAACCTGCAGGAGCGCTTCGAGGCGCGTGCCGCGGCGATGAAGGATCCGGCCTGGCAGGCCTACCTCGCCAAGGGGCCGGCCAAGCTCGCCGAGATGCACTCGACCCTGCTGCTGCCGACGAACTACTCGCCGCTTAAGTAAAGCTGTCATCCCGAGCGAAGCGAGTGACCTTTGAGGCAACGGTAAAGGTCCCTCGGGCTTCGCCCTCGGGATGACATTTGTGCGTATGGAAAGGCTTGCCATGGATTCGTACGACGACACCGAGCTCGCGTTGATGAAATTCGGTGTCGGCCAGCCTGTGCCGCGCATGGAGGATCCGACCCTCCTGCGCGGGCAGGGCCGGTATACCGACGACATCAACCTCGCGGGCCAGGCCTATGCCGTCATGGTGCGTAGCCGCATCGCGCACGGCATCCTGAAGGGCATCGACACGACGGCGGCGCGCGCCATGCCGGGCGTGCTGGCGATCTATACCCACGCCGATCTCGACGCGGCGGGCTTCGGCCCATTGAAGTGCCCGATGAACATCCCGCAGCGCGACGGCTCGCCGATGAAGACGCCGCCGCGGCCGTCGCTCGCCAAGGGCAAGGTGCGGTTCGTCGGCGAGGCCGTGGCCTGCGTCGTCGCCGAGACCGCCGTGCAGGCCAAGGACGCCGCCGAAGCCGTCGAGCTCGACATCGAGGAGCTGCCCGCCGTCACCACACCAGCCGAAGGCCTGAAGCCCGGCGCGGCGCAGATCCACGACGACGCCCCCGGCAACCTCGCGCTCGACTTCCACTACGGCGACGCCGAGGCAGTGAAGAAGGCCTTCGCCGAGGCCGCGCACGTGACGCGCCTGGAGATCGTGTCCAATCGAATCGTCGTCAATCCCATGGAGCCGCGCTCGGCGATCGGCTCCTGGGACCCCAAGACCGAGCGCTGGACCTTGAACGTCGGCTGCCAGGGCGTGATGGGCCTGCGCGGCGGCCTGGCGCGCGACGTGCTGAATGTGCCGACCGACAAGGTGCGCGTGCTGACCGGCAATGTCGGCGGCTCGTTCGGCATGAAGAGCCAGGTCTATCCCGAGTACGGACCGCTGCTGCTCGCGGCCAGGCTTTTGGGCCGCCCGGTGAAGTGGACCGACGAACGCTCGGAAAGCTTTTTAAGCGACCATCACGGCCGCGATCACCAGCGTGTGGCCGAGCTGGCGCTCGACAAGGACGGCAAGTTCCTCGCCGTGCGGCTGACCGGCACCGGCAATGCCGGCGCCTACATCTATCCGCCGATGCCGGCCACGACCAACGCGGTGAAGAACATCATCGACGTCTACGCCACGCCGGCGATGGAGGTGAATTCCAAGGTGGTGTTCACCAACACCACGCCGATCGGCGCCTATCGCGGCGCCGGCCGCCCCGAGGGCAACTACTACATGGAGCGGCTGATCGATACCGCCGCTCGCGAGATGGGGATCGACAGGGCCGAGCTGCGGCGGCGCAACCACATCGCGCCTTCGCAGATGCCCTACAAGGCGCCGTCGGCCATGAACTACGATTCGGGCGAGTTCACTACCGTCCTCGACAAGGCGCTGGCCGCCGCCGACTGGCAGGGCTTCGACCGGCGCAAGGCCGAGAGCCGCGCGCGCAACAAGCTGCGCGGCCGCGGCATCGGCTCGTACCTGGAAGTCACCGGCCCGCCGGCCAAGGAATATGGCGGCGTGCGCTTCGAGGCCGACGGCACCATCACCATGCTGAGCGGCACGCTCGACTACGGCCAGGGCCACGCCACGCCCTTCGCCCAGGTGCTGGGCGGCAAGCTCGGCATCCCGGTGACCCGCTTCCGCCTGCTGCAGGGCGATTCCGACCAGCTCAAGATCGGCGGCGGCACCGGCGGCTCGAAGTCGGCGCTGGTCGCGAGCCAGGCCTTCCTCGAAGCCGGCGACAAGGTGATCGAGCAGGGCAAGCAGATCGCAGCCCATGTGCTCGAAGCCTCGGCCGTCGACATCGAGTTTTTACGCGGGCGCTTCACCATCGCGGGCACTGACCGCGGCATCGGCATCCTCGAGCTCGCCGACAAGCTGCGGGCAGGGCTGAAGCTGCCGGCCGACGTGCCGCAGTCGCTCGACGTCAGCCACATCTCCGACAATCCGCCGTTCTCGTTCCCCAACGGTTGCCACGTCGCCGAGGTCGAGATCGACCGCGACACCGGCGTGGTCGAAGTGGTGCGCTATTCCATGGTCAACGACTTCGGCACGGTCATCAATCCGATGCTGACCGCAGGCCAGGCGCATGGCGGCGTGATGCAGGGCATCGGCCAGGCGCTGATGGAGCGCACGGTCTACGACCCACAGGGCCAGCCGGTCGCCGGCTCCTACATGGACTACGCCCTGCCGCGCGCCGCCGATGCGCCGGACATGTCGGTGCAGAACCATTCGGTGCCCTGCAAGACCAACCTTTTGGGCGTGAAGGGCTGCGGCGAGGCGGGCTGCGCGGGGGCATTGCCGTCGGTGATGAACGCCGTCGTCGATGCGCTGAGCGAGTTCGGCGTCACGCACATCGACATGCCGGTGACGCCTGAGAAGGTATGGCGAGTGCTCAACGGTTCATGATCTTCCGGACCGCGTGCGTCCTCGCGCGCTCAAGCGCGCGCGGATGCGCGCGGTCCGGAAGATTGTGTTCGAGCTTGAGCCAGCGCAATCTCAGGTCCAAAGGAGACTTCCATGTCCGACCTGCCGAAGAAGATCGCCATCGAAGAACAGGGACCGCGCGAGGGCTTCCAGATCGAGCCTGGCCCGATCTCCACGAAGGACAAGATCGCCCTGATCGATGCGCTGTCGGCGACGGGCCTTCGCGCCATCGAGGTCGCCTCGTTCGTCAACACCTCGCTGGTCCCTGGCTGGGCGGACGCGGAGGCGGTGGTGGGAGGCTTCACGCCAAAGCCGGGCGTTGCCTACACCGCCTTGTGGTTCAACTCGCACGGCATGAGGCGCGCGCTTGCCTTCAAGGACCGGCTGCAGATCGACGGCGCCGTCGCCTTCTCCGCTTCCGAGGCCTTCTCGCTCAAGAATCTCAACCGCGACCGGGCCGGGCACCTCGCCGCCATGCGCAAGACCACCGAAGCCCATCTTGCAGCCGGTGTGCCGGTGACCCGGCTTCTGGTCATGGCCTCGTTCGGCTGCAACTTCTCCGGCGACGTCGCCGTCAGCCAGGTCACGGGCGCGATCGAGGACGGTCTCGCCATCGCGCGCGACTACGGCTTTTCCTACAAGACCGTCGGCCTGGCCGATTCCATGGGCTGGGCGACACCGCAGAAGGTGGCGCGCGTCGTCGGCGCGGTGCGTGAGCGCTGGCCGGAGCTCGAGGTCTCGTTGCACCTGCACGACACACGCGGGCTCGGCATATCCAACGCCTATGAGGGACTGCGACTCGGCGTCACCAAATTCGACGCCACGGTGGGCGGCCTGGGCGGTTGCCCGTTCGCCGCGCAGCCTGGTGCGCCGGGCAATATCGCCTCGGAAGAGCTCGTCATGCTGTGCAACGAGATGGGCATCGAGACCGGCGTCGACCTCGACGCCTTGATCGAGGCCGGGCGCCTTGCCGAGACGATCGTCGGGCATCGCCTGCCGAGTGCGGCCTTGCGCGCCGGCTCGCTCGACGGCTTCCGCCGCAGGGCCGCCTGATGACTTCGCCCGCACCGCTCAGGGGAGTTCGCGTCCTGGACTTCGGCCACACCATCATGGGGCCGTGCGCCGGGCTGCTGCTCGCCGACCTCGGTGCCGACGTGATCAAGATCGAGCCGGTTGAGGGCGACTCCACGCGCCGCCTGCCGGGCTTCGCTGCCGGCTTCTTCGCCACCTTCGGCCGCAACAAGCGCAGCATCGCCATCGACCTGAAGCATCCGGAAGGGCAGGCCGTGGTTCGCCGCCTGGCGTCCACCGCCGACGTCGTGCTGGAGAACTACGGGCCGGGGACGATGGAGCGGCTGGGCTGCGGCTACGATGCGCTGAGCGCGGTCAATCCGCGGCTGGTCTATCTTGCCATGAAGGGCTATCTCGCCGGTCCCTACGAGCATCGCGGCGCGCTCGACGAGGTCGTCCAGATGCAGAGCGGGCTTGCCTACATGACCGGGCCGCCCGGACGCCCCTTGCGCGCCGGAGCGCCGGTGATCGATATCCTCGGCGGCGTCTTCGGCGTCGTCGCCATTCTGGCGGCGCTGCGCGAGCGCGATCGCACGGGCCGCGGCCAGCGCGTGGGGAGCGCCCTGTTCGAGACGGCCGCCTTCATGATGGGCCCGTTCTGCGTCGGCAGCGCCGTGATCGGCGAGCCGATGCCGCCGCTGCCGGCACGAAAGAACGCCTGGGGCGTCTATGACGTGTTCGAGACGGCCGACGACGCCATGGTGTTCATCGGCGTCACCAGCGATCAGCACTGGCAGCGTTTCTGCCGGGAGTTCGATCTGCCCGACCTCGCAAGCGATGCGCGGCTGCAAAGCAATGCGAGCCGCTGCGAGGAGCGAAGCTGGATGCTGCCGCGGCTGCAGGCGCTGATGGCATCGCTGTCGGCCGACGAGCTCTGCAGGCGTGCCGAGGCAGCGCAGGTGCCTTATGCCCGCATCGGTCACCCAGCCGATCTCGCGCACGATCCGCAGCTGCTCGCCATGGGCGGGCTCTTAGACACGGCGAAGTCGGTGCTGGGTGGCGGTGGCGCGACGGTCGCCATTCCCGGCCTGCCGCTCGAGTTCGGCGCCGAGCGGATGCGCACCTCGCTCAACCGGCAGCCGCCCGCCATCGGCGAGCACAGTGCCGACGTGCTGTCGGAGGCGGGCTTCGCGCCCGAGGAGATCGCAACCCTGATGACGCAGGCGGTCGTGGTCAACCGCGCGAGGCCCCAGGCAGCGGCGGCAGGCTGACGATGAAAGTCTGCATCATCGGCGCCGGTGCCGTCGGCGGCCTGATCGGAACGCGGCTGGCCGCCTTCACCAAGGCCGGGGTGAGTGCCCTGGCGCGCGGCGAGACCCTGCAGGCGCTGCGCCGGCATGGATGGCGACTCGCACAGGGCGGCGAGACCATCACGGCGCCGGCGCGTGCAGAGGCGGATGCAACGGCGCTCGGTCCTCAGGATCTCGTGGTCGTCGCCGTCAAGGCGACCGCCATGGCGGCCGTGGCGCCGACGATCGGACCGTTGCTGGGGCCGCAGTCGATCGTGCTGCCGGCGATGAACGGTGTGCCGTGGTGGTTCACCCAGGGCCTGGCTGGCATCGGAGCGGAACCCCTGGCAAGCATCGATCCGGGTGGCACAATCGCGAAGGCGATCCCGCTCCATCATGTCATTGGCTGCGTCGTGCATCTCAGCGCCGCGGCTGCGGAGCCCGGGCTGGTGGTGCACAAGAACGGCGCGGGCCTGATCATCGGTGAGCCCGACGGCAATTCCTCGGCGCGCCTGAAGGCGGTTCACGACCTGTTGGCGCAGGCAGGCTTCGACGTCACGTCGTCACCGACCATCCGTCACGACATCTGGTACAAGCTGTGGGGCAACCTCACGATGAACCCGGTGTCGGCGCTGACCGGCGCCACCGGGGATCGCATGCTCGATGATGCCCTGGTGCGCGGCTTCTGCTCGGCCGCAATGCGCGAGGCGGCTGCCATCGGCGCGAAGATCGGCTGCGCCATCGACCAGGATCCGGAGGCGCGCCACGCCGTGACGCGCGAGCTCGGCGCCTTCAAGACCTCGATGCTGCTGGACGCCGAGCGCGGCCGGCCGATCGAGCTCGACGCCATCGTGACGGCCGTGCATGAACTCGGCCTGCGCACGGGCGTGGCGACACCCAGCATCGATGCCCTGCTGGGATTGACGCGGCTCTTCGCCCGCGGCCGCGGCCTTTATCCGTCATCTTAAGAAGTCGACGGTCAGCCGGGGACCGCCGACATGCCGACGATTGTCGGCATGGGACTTGCGTCCTCTGCCTCTGAGGAGATGCGCGATGAAAGCTGTTGTGATCCATGCGCTCGGCGGGCCGGACCAACTTACCCTGGCTGAAATGCCTGATCCGGTGCCCGGCGCCGGCGAGGTGCTGCTGGACGTCGCCTATGCCGGCTGCAATTGGGCCGACACGCAGGTGCGGATGGGGATCTACCCGCATGCCATGACCTATCCCATGGTCCTGGGCTTCGAGGTGTCGGGAACGGTCGCCGCTCTCGGCACAGGCGTGACGGGCGTCAGGGTCGGCGACCGCGTCGCCGCTTTCCCCGAAAAAGGCGGCGCCTATGCCGAGAGATGCGTCGCCGGCGCGTCGGGGCTGATCAGGCTGCCAGACGCGGTCGGGCTCGACGTCGCCGCCGCCTTTCCGATCCAGGCGCTGACGGCCTATCACATGATGTGGACGGTCTATGGCGGCATCGGCAAGGGCGATACGATCCTGGTCAATGCCGTGGGCGGTGGCGTCGGGTTGATGTGTACCCAGCTTGCGGTGCAGGCGGGTGCACGCGTCATCGGCACCACCGGCACGCCGGGCAAGGAGAAGCGCGCGCTCGAATACGGCGCGGCGCGCGTGGTCGTGACCTCAACCGAGGACTTCGAGAAGGCGGTGCTCGACTTCACTGGCGGCAGGGGAGTCGATCTCGCCATCGACTCCTACGGCGCCACCATGCTCGACCGCACCTTCAACGTCGTGAAGAAGCTCGGTCACGTCGTCAGCATCGGCGAGGCCGAGGGCCCGCCCTTCAAGAACATCCGCGAGCGCATCCTGCCACGCTCGCAGACTTTCACGCGCCTGCATCTCGGCCATGTCGACCATGCTCTGCCCGAATGGCAGAAAGGCATCGACCACGTCCTTGGCGGCATTGCCGCCGGCTGGCTCAAGGTGCCGATCGAGGGCGTGTTCCCATTGCCCGAGGCGGCCGAGATGCACCGCCGCCTGGAAGGCCGTCACGTCGCCGGCAAGTTGCTCTTGAAGGCGTGACCTCATCTGGCCGCGGGCCTGGAGACGCGCGGTCCACATGAGACTCAGCGCGGCAACGACGAGGTGATCTTCTCCTCGGCCTCGAGGGTCTTCTTGACGGCGGGTCGCGCCAGCATGCGCTCGTAGTGGCCGTGGATGCCGGGATAGTCCTCGGCCTTGAGCTCGAGCGGGCCGCGGAAGCGCCAGTAGAGGCGGAACAGGTGGATGTCGGCGATCGAATAGGCGCCGACGGCCCATTCCTTGCCACCGAGCCGTGTCTCGGCAACCTGCCAGACCTCGCGCACGCGCTCCGGTCCGGCTTGCCGCGACGGATGGATGCCCGAGGCGATGAAGGACATCCACGACACGACCTGGGCCTCGGCCTCGGGATCGTTCGCAGGCAGCAGCTTCGCCTGCGGATAGGCGCGCGCCAGGTAGAACAGGCAACCGGCGACCTCGGTCAGAGGGCGGCCATCGATCATCAGTACCGGCACCTTGCCGTTCGGGTTGACGGCCCGGAACGCCGGCGAGCGCGTGTCCTTTTCCAGGGTCAGCGGCTTGGCGTCGAACGTGGCGCTGACTTCGTTCAGGGCGATATGCACCGCGAGTGAACTGGAGCCGGGCGAGTAATACAAGGTCAGCATGGCGGAGAACCCTCTAGGTGGGGCGCTTGCGCGCGCCCAGTGCTTCCCAGACGCCGATCATGCCCGAGGGCCACAGCAGCAGGATGCCGGCGAGCACGGCGCCGAGGATGATCTTGTCACCATCGCCGCCGATCGAGAAGAAGGTCTGCTGCGCGATGATCAGCGCCGTGCCGATCAGCGGTCCCAGCAGCAGGCGCCGGCCGACGATCACGATTGCCGTCAGCATCAGCACCAGGAAGTAGCTTTCGAACATGTCGGGACCGACATAGGCGCGCTGGTAGGCGTAGAGCCAGCCAGCCAGCGCCGAGATCGGCGCCGAGGCGACGAAGACCAGGAAGCGCACCGACCTGGCGTTGACGCCCAGCGCCTGAGCGAGGTCGGGGTTCATCTGGACCATGAGCGCGCTGGTGCCGAGCCGCGAGCGGCGGAAGCGCTGGACGAACAGCAAGGTCAGCAGCAGGAGCGCCCAGGCGACCGGCCAGAGCTCTTCATTGCCGCCGCCGGTCACGCCGACGCCGAACAGGGTGAGCTGCAGCGGCGGGATGCCGACGATGCCGTCGGAACCGCCCAGGAACGACCAGTTGAAGGCGACCTCCATGGCGACGACGGCGGCGGCGTAGGTCACCAGCGAGAACACGAATTCGCGCGTCCGCAGGGTGACCAGGCCGAGCACGGCAGCCAACGCCATGGAGACGACGATCGAGGCGCCGGCCGTCTGCCAGCCGTTCCAGCCGGCATTCACCGACAGCATCGCCGCGGCGTAACCGCCGGCGGCCCAGAAGATCGTGTGCCCCAGGCTGACCTCGCCGAGATAGGAAAGGATCAGGTCGGCGCCGTAGGACATCACCGCGAGAATGGCGATGGTGGTGCAGGCGGCGTAGACCACCGG
>JAEZHS010000008.1 GCA_023436825.1 Pseudomonadota bacterium
GACGCGACCCAGCGCGCGGTCCGGAAGATCGTGAGTTCATGCGGCGAGGCGCACCCTTGCCAGGGTGTCGAGCTCGTCGCCGTCGCGCCTGAGCAGCGTCAGCTCCTCGACGCGGCCATGCATTGGCAGGTGCTGGCGCTCGACCATGCGCGCGAGGTGCTCGGCCTCGGCGGCATGGCCGAACAGCCCGAGCGTGATGTGCGGCTCGAAGGCTTCGACGCCGGGCGCCGGATTGAGCGTCTCGTACAGCTCGATCAGCTCGGCCGCGCCGTCGGCGGGCACGGCGAAGAGATAGGCGGCACGCGATGGCGGCGCCATGTCATGGCGCGCCAGCCGCTCCAGCACGAACCAGAAGGATCGATGGTCGGCGAGTTGGGCGAGCGCCGTCCGGAGCCTTTCCTCTTCCGACGGCGGCGCACCGAACACCAGCGTGAAGTGCGGGCCGATCAGGTCGGCCTCGCGCGGATGGTACTGCGCCCGCAGCCGGCGCAGTGCAACGTCGTCGGCCTCCGCCAGCAGCGGCCAAGCCACGACGTAGAGCATCAGCCGTAGCTCTTGGCCATGCCGAAGGCGGGGTCCATGGCCGCGCCGTAGGGCGGGAACGGATAGCGCAGGCCATTCTTGCCGAGATGGCCCATGCCCTCGATAGCGCGCAGGAACTCGTCCGGCGGGCAGGCCATCAGCAGCTCGTCATCGGCGACGCCGCCATAGCGGCGCTCGGCATAACAGGGCAGCGAGAGAGAAGTCTGCCGCGTCGCAAGCGCCCGCCCCCAGGAATCGGCGCAGGCGCTCTCGCCGGTGACCGTGAAGTCGTAGCGGCGGTAGCGGTGGAACTGCAGGCCGTTGATGAAGTAGATCATCTGGCCGGGCGTGCCGTAGAACAGGCAGATGTCCGGCGGATCGAGTCGCGCCGAGCGCAGCGGCGACACGACCAGGCCGTTGTACTTGCCGTCGGGCACGCGCGGCATCTGTGCCTGGTGGGCGGCCGACGCCTCCTTGTTGCCGAACCACACACCGTTCATGTGGTCGCCCGACAGGAACCCCTCGCCGGGATGGTTGAGGCCGACCACGCCGCCGCAATTGCCGCCGCGTGTGTTGTCGACGGTGATGCCGAGCGTGAACCCGTACCAGCGCGATTGCGTCACCATCTGGCACATGGTGAACTTGAAGCCGTCGGTCGGCTTGCGCACGCCCTGGATCTTCTCCATGTCCGCCGGATCTTCGAACAGCCGCATGCCGATCGGCTGGGTGCGGATGCGCAACAGGTCGATCAGCTTGGCCGAGGCGTCGGCCAGCATCTTGCCGTCGATCTTTTCGGGCGGCGTCCATGGGGCGACCTTGTAACCGGGCGGCAGCGTCTGGACGTTCATGGTTTCCTCCGTGTCTGGCTAGGCAGGCTATGTGAGGTTCAGCCCGCCATCGGCGATGACGATCTCTCCGGTAACGTAGTCGTTGGCGACCAGCGCGGCCACCAGATCGGCGATGTCGTGCGGTTTCGCAGGCCGGCGCATGGCCGAGCGGGTGTTCCAGAGCTCGACCGCTTCGGGCCAGCTCGCGGTCATCGGCGTCTCGACCAGGCCGGGCGCGACGCAATTGACGCGAATGGCCGGTCCGAGCGCCAGGGCCAGCAGGCGCGTGACGTGATGCAGTCCCGCCTTGGCCGTCGCATACGGAATGGAGGCGCCCTTGGGCCGCACGCCGGCATGAGTGCCGATATTGACGATGCAGCCCGGCTTGCCCTCTTCCGCCGCCTTGCGCAGCGCCGGCTCCGCTTCGGTCACCAGTACGAAGGGAGCGATCAGATTGACGTCGAGCATGCGCCGCCAGACCGCCGGCGTCGCCGCCTTGAGATCGGCATGCGGGATGCGGATCGCCTGGCCGGCATTGTTGACCAGCACATCGAGCCGGCCATGGCGCTTCAGGACGTCGGCAACCAGATCGCGCGTCGCGTGCTCGTCCAAAAGATCGGCCTGGTGATAGCTGGCGCCGGCAAGCTCATCCGCCATGCGCTTACCGGCATCAGCAGAGCTGCGCGAATGCAGCGCCACCTTGTAGCCGTCGCGCGTCAGGCGGCGCGCCGTGGCGGCGCCGATCCCCGAGGTCGAGCCGGTGACGAGAGCGACCCGGTCAGACACTGGCCTTCAACGCCTCCAGCGACTCGTCTGGCCGCTCGACGATCATGAAGTGCCCGCTGTTGCGGACCACGACGGTGCGCGCGCCGGCGATGGCTGCAGCCAGCGGCTTGGCCTTGGCCGCCGGCGTCATGAGATCGCCGTCGCCCAGCACCAGGACCGTCGGGCATCTGACGGCGGCGCCTCGCGTCGTCGCGTCCTTGTAGGCGTTGCACGCCGCAAGATCGGCATGGATCACGCCCGGCCGGTTGCCCGACAGCACGGCCAGCGATTCGCGGCGCAGCCACAGGCCGGGCGAGACCATGCCGCCCTTGTGCAGCGCGCTGCCGATTCCCCAGAAGGTCATCAGCTCCTGCACCTTCAGCGTGTTGGCCTTGGCCGATTCGAGCATCTCGGGATGGACCGGCATCTCCGCCGCCACACCGCACAGCCCCAGTGCACGCACCTTGTCGGGAAAGCGGGCCGCCGTGTCGATCGCCACCAGCGCGCCCATGGAATGACCGACCAGCGCCGCGCTCTTCAGCCCGACGGCCTCGATCAGGCACGCCGTCCAGTCGGCCATGGCGGCGATGCTCTCGAGCGGCGGCCCGTCTGACCAGCCATGGCCGGGAAAATCGACGGCCAGCACGCTGCGGCCATGATGGGCGAACCAGCGCGTCTGCAGGCGCCAGGTGGTGCGGTCGAAGCCGGCGCCGTGCAGGAAGATGACGGCGGGCTTGGCCGGGTCGAATTCGGCGCCGCCGGTCGTCGCGGAGACGGCGCGGCCCTGGACGGTGAGCTTCATGGTCAGCCCCTTGCCGCAGCGCGCAGCGCCTGGCCGAGATCGTCCAAGAGGTCGTCTGGGTCTTCCAGGCCGACCGACAGCCGGATCATGCCCTCGCCGATGCCTGCTTCCTCGAGCGCCGCGGCATTGAGCTGCGCGTGCGTGGTCGAAGCGGGATGGATCACCAGCGACTTGGCGTCGCCGACATTGGCGAGATGGGAGAACAGGCGCAGGCATTCGATGAAGCGCCGGCCGGCCTCGCGTCCGCCCCTGATGTCGAAGCTGAAGATCGAGCCGGTGCCCTTGGGCAGCAGCTTCTGCGCCAACGCATGGTCGGGATGATCGGGCAGCTCGGGTGAGGCGATGCGCTCGACCGCCGGGTTGGCCTTGAGGAAGGCGATCACCTTGCGGGCGTTCTCGACATGCCGCGCCATGCGCAGGGGCAGGGTTTCGAGGCCCTGCAGAAGATAGAAGGCGGTCTGCGGCGCCATGCACGAGCCGAAATCGCGCACACCCTCGGTGCGGGCGCGCGAGATGAAGGCCTGCACGCCGAACTCCTCGGCGAAATCGATGCCATGGTAGCCGGCATAGGGCTCGGTGAGCGTCGGGAACTTGCCCGAGCCCTCCCAGTCGAAGCGGCCCGAATCGACGATGACACCGCCGATCGCCACGCCATGGCCGCCGATGAACTTGGTTGCCGAATGGAACACGATGTCGGCGCCCAAGGTCAGCGGCCGGCACAGAACCGGCGAGGCGAAGGTGTTGTCGATCATCAGCGGGATCTTGGCCGCATGGGCGATGTCGGCGATGACCGGGATGTCGAGCACCTCGCCACCCGGATTGCCGATGGTCTCGCCCAGCACCAGTCGTGTCTCCGGGCGAATGGCCTTGCGAAAGCCGTCATGGTCTCGCGGGTTCACGAAGGTCGTGGTGATGCCGAAACGCGGCAGGGTGAGGCCCAGCATGTTGCGCGTGCCGCCGTAGAGCGAAGTCGAGGCCACGATATGGCCGCCCGCCCCCATCAGGGTGGCGATGGCGATGTGCAGCGCGGCCTGGCCGCTCGACACGCCGAGCGCGCCCGCCCCCTCCTCCAGCGCGGCGACGCGCTCCTCGAACACCGCGACGGTGGGATTGGAGATGCGGCTATAGATGTGGCCGCCGACTTCGAGGTTGAACAGGCTCGCGGCGTGATCGACATCGCGGAACACGAAGGAGGTCGACTGATAGATCGGCACGGCGCGTGCGCCAGTGACCGGATCGGGATGCTGGCCGGCGTGCAGGGCCAGCGTATCGGGCTTCAGGAACTTGGCGTCGACCACGATGCTTTCCCTACTGTGCGGTCCAGCCGCCATCGGACACCAGGGCCGTACCCTGCATGTTCGAAGCGGTGTCGGAGGCCAGGAACACGGCGAGGCCGGCGATCTGCTCGACCGTGGTGAACTGGACTTGCGGCTGCTTCTCGCCGATCAGCAGACGGCTCGCCTGCTCCATGCTGATGCTGTCGGCTTTCGCCTTTGTCTCGATCTGGGCGATCGCCAGCGGCGTCGACACGAAACCCGGGCAGATCGCGTTGCAAGTCACGCCGCTGTCGGCGCATTCGATGCCGATGACCTTGGTCAGCCCGATCAGGCCGTGCTTGGCGGCGACATAGGCGACCTTGTGGGCGGAGGCCACCAGGCCGTGCGTGCTGGCGACGTTGACGATGCGGCCCCAGCCCTTGCGCTTCATCTCCGGCAGCGCCGTACGGATCGTATGGAACGACGCGCTGAGATTGACGGCGATGATGGTGTCCCACTTGTCCGGCGGAAAGCTTTCGACCCGGTCGACATGCTGGACGCCCGCGTTGTTCACCAGGATGTCGACGCCCCCCAGCGTCTCGTGCGTGGCCGCCACCAGGTCGGCGATCTCCGCCGGCTTCGCCATGTCCGCGCCGTGATAGGCGATCTTCACACGGGTCTCCCCGGCGAGCGCGTCACGCACCTTGTGGATGGCCGCGGGCTCACCCAGCCCGTTCATCATGATGCTGCAGCCTTTAGCCGCGAAGGCGCGGGCGATGGCAAGACCGATTCCGCTGGTCGACCCGGTGACCAGGGCCACTTTGCCCTCAAGCGACATCCCAACTCACCTCTTGAAGAATGACGCGGCCGCCGCGGCGTGGCTCTGCTTCGCCTTGATCTTCTCCTCGACCCGCGCGAGCTCGGCCTCGAGCACGGCGACGTACTCCTTGAGGTCGTCGATGTTCATGGAATCGAGATTCCGCGGCTGCGTTTTCTTCTGCTTGGGATCGAGATCGTCGAGGTCGAAGGCCATGGTGCTCCTCCACGGAAGCGGCTAAGGGAGACCTACCATTGCTCCCACCGCTCCGAAAGGCCGACCATGAGCGCCCTGCCCGCGACGATGACCTGTGTCGAGATCAAGAAGCCGGGCGGCCCTGAAGCGTTGGTGCCGACGACGCGACCGGTGCCGCAGCCCAAGGAAGGCGAGCTGCTGATCAAGGTCGCGGCGACGGGCGTCAACCGTCCCGACATCGCCCAGCGCGCCGGTCTCTATCCCCCGCCGCCGGGTGCGTCGGACCTGCCCGGCCTCGAAGCCGCCGGCACGGTGGCGGCGCTGGGGCCGGCCGTCGGCGGCTGGAAGGTGGGAGATGCGGTGTGTGCGCTGACACCGGGCGGTTCCTATGCCGAGTACTGCGCCGTGCCCGCGCCGCAATGCCTGCCGCCACCGAAGGGCTTCGACATGCTGCGCGCAGCGGCGCTGCCCGAAAACTATTTCACCGTGTGGCACAATCTCTTCGAGCGCGGCGAACTCGAGGCCGGCGAAAGCGTGCTGATCCATGGCGGCGCCAGCGGCATCGGCACGACGGCGATCCAGCTCGCCAAGGCGTTCGGCGCCACCGTTCTCACGACAGTGCGTACCGAGGCGAAGGCCAAGGCCGTACGCGCCCTCGGTGCGGATCACGCCATCCTCTACAAGGACAACGACTGGGCAGCCGAGACGAAGAAGCTGTCAGGTGGAGTCGACGTCGTGCTCGACATGGTGGCGGGCGACTATCTGCCGAAGAACCTCGGTCTGCTGAAGGAGGACGGCCGCTGCGTGGTCATCGCCATCCAGGGTGGCGCGACAGCGACGGTCAGTGCCGGCATCGTCATGGTGAAGCGGCTCACGCTGACGGGCTCGACGCTGCGCCCGCAGAGCATCGCGAGCAAGGGACGCATGGCGCAGGGATTGAAGGACAAGGTCTGGCCGCTGCTCGAAGCCGGCAGGATCAAGCCCATCATCTACAAGACCTTCCCGCTCTCGGAGGCGGCTGCCGCGCACGCCGAGCTCGAGCGCGCCGACCACGTCGGCAAGGTCATGCTCGAGGTTTAACCTTCGGAGCGCGTACCTCCAGGTCCGCTCATTATCTTCCGGACCGCGAGCTTCCAGCTCGCTCATGATTCCTGAGCGCGCAAGATGCGCGCGGTCCGGAAGACGAAGACTATGAGCGGACCTGGAGGTCCGCGCTCCAAGTCTTCAATGCCGGTGCGTCTCGTCGACGTCGGGCTGGTCGGCTTCGGCCGGATCGACCGGACCTTCGACGTCCGGCGGCGTCTCGACCAGTTCCTCCGCCGCCGTGTCCGGCATCGGCTCGCCTTCAGCCGCGGCACGCGCTGCCGACTTCTTCTTGGCGGCGTCCTCGCGGGCGGCCTTGCGGCGCGCCTTGTCGACGGCGTCGTTGAGGTCCTTCAGCGAGCACAGGCCGAGCGTCACCGGATCGCGCGGGCGTACATTCTGCATGTTCCAGTGCGTGCGGTCGCGTACCGACTGGACGGTGCTCTTGGTCGAGCCGACCAGCTTGGCGACCTGCGTGTCCTGCAGTTCAGGATGGACCTTCAGCAGCCAGGCAATGGCATCGGGGCGATCCTGACGCTTGGCGACCGGCGTGTAGCGCGGGCCCTTGGAGCGGGCCACGGGTTCGGGCACATCGCGCGGGCTGAGCTTCAGGCGCGCCGCCGGATCGGCCTCGACGCGCTTGATCTCTTCCTTGGTGAGCTGGCCGTTGGTCGTGGGATCAAGACCCGTCATGCCGCCTGCAACTTCGCCGTCGGCAATCGCCTGGACCTCGAGCGGATGCAGGCCGGTGAAGGCCGAGATCTGGTCGAACGTCAGGGTGCTGTTTTCGACCAGCCAAACCGCAGTGGCCTTGGGCATCAACACTTGTGACATGGGTTCTTCTCCTGAGCCCGGATATAGAGGCGGGCCCCGCCGCCGCCAACCCGAAAAGCGCCCCAAAGACGCAGGTCAGCGCATGGCAGAAACATGGCCGAGTCGCGAAATGGCCAGAAGCCGGGAAATGGCCGGAAAAGGAAAC
>JAEZHS010000021.1 GCA_023436825.1 Pseudomonadota bacterium
TGGGCGATGATCGAGAAATTGCGGATCAACGACAGGTCGGTCATTTCATACTCTTTTGGACCGCGCGCATCCTGCGCGCCTCATGAGCGCGCTGGTAGCGCGCGGTCCGGAAGATTCTAACCACGCAGTGTAGCACCGGTTGCTTTCGCCACCTGTGCCACGATCTTGTTGCTCGCCGCTTCGATCTCCGCATCGGTCAAGGTGCGCTCGACCGGCTGCAGCGTGACCGTGAGGGCGATCGACTTCTTGCCATTGGGCACGCCCTTGCCCGTGTAGACGTCGAACACGCGGGCCGCCGTCACCAGCGCCTTGTCGGCGTTGCGTGCGGCGCGCACGAGCTTCTCGGCGTCGACGTCGCTGTCGACGATGAAGGCGAAGTCGCGCTCCAGCGGCTGGAAGGCCGACAGCACGAGCCTGGGCCGGGCCTTGGTCGCCTTGGCCTTGGGCAGCGGCGGCGCATCGAGGAACACCTCGAAGGCGACCACGGGCCCCTTGAGATCGGCGCCGGCCGAGATCTCGGGATGCAGTTCGCCGAACTGCGCCATCACGCGATCGCCGAGCTTCAGCACGCCCGAGCGGCCGGGATGGTACCAGTCGGGTGCGCCGGCCTGGGCCGACAGGTTGTCGACTGGCGCGCCGATCGCGGTCAGCACCGCCAGCGCATCGGCCTTGGCGTCGAAGGCGTCGACGGTGCGGGCTGGGCCCGCCCAGTTGCGCGGCACCGCCATGTTGTGGCGGATACCGGCCGCCATCATGCGCTGGCCCGCGGGTGTCGCGTCCTTGTATTGCGGCCCGACCTCGAACAGCGCCGGATCGGCGAGCCCGCGCGCCTCGTTGCGCCGCGCGGCGTCCAGCAGGTTGGGCAGGATCGAGGGCCGCATGGTGTCGAGCTCGGCCGCGATCGAGTTCAGCAGCCGAAGGTCGGCCTGGCCGCCGCCGAAGCGTTCGGCTTGCTTGAGCGGCAGGAACGACCAGGTCACGGCCTCGTTCATGCCGCGCGTGGCGAGTGCCCGGCGCGCCAAAGGCACGCGGCGCTGCATGGGATCGCGCACGGGTTTCGACGTCGGCGACAGCCGCGGCAGCGACGTCGTCGGGATGTTGTCGAAGCCCCAGACGCGGGTCACTTCCTCGACCAGGTCGGCCTCGCCGACGATATCAGGGCGCCACGACGGCACCGCCGCCGTCCATGGGCCGCTGCCGTCGACGACGAAGCCCAGCTTGCCCAGGATCGCTGCGGTCTCGGCGGCCGGCACGTCGATCGCCGTCAGTGTCTTCACGCGATCGGAGCGCAGGGTGAAGCTGCGCTGCCAGGTCGGCATGACGCCGCTCGATACGATCTCGCTCGTCTCGCCGCCGCACAGCTCGAGGATCAGGCGGGCCGCCACCTCGGCGCCCCACCAGACCGATTCGGGATCGATGCCACGCTCGAAGCGGTAGCGCGCATCCGAGAAGATGCCGAGCTTGCGGCCCGACGCGGCCGTGCGGATGGGATCGAAATAGGCGACCTCGAGGAACACTTCCGTGGTGTCCTCAGCGACCCCGGTATCTTCGCCGCCCATGATGCCGCCGATGCCGTGCACGCCCCTGGCGTCGGCGATGACGGCGATCGACGGATCGAGCGCGTAGGTCTTGCCGTCCAGCGCCAGCGTCTGCTCGCCCTCGTGTGCCTGGCGCATGACCAGGTCGCCGGCGAGCTTTTTGGCGTCGAACACATGCAATGGCCGATTCAGATCGAAGGTCACCAGGTTTGTGATGTCGACCAGCGCCGAGATCGGCCTGAGCCCGATCGCCTTCAGCCGGCGCTGCAGCCAGTCGGGCGAGGGGCCGTTCTTGACGCCGCGGAAATGACGGCCGACGACGATGGGGCAGGGGCTGTCGGGCCTGGCCTCGTAGCCGTGCGTCCACTTGATCGGGCTCTTGTAGGTGCCGGCGATCTTGTCAGCCTTCATCGGCTTCAGGGTGCCGAGCCCGGCGGCGGCGAGGTCGCGGGCGACGCCGTGCACGCCCAGGCAATCGGCGCGGTTGGGCGTCACCTTGATCTCGATCACCGGGTCGTCGAGGCCGAGCGCCTCGGCCGCCGGCGCGCCGGTCGTAGCCTCGGCCGGCAGGTCGATGATGCCGCTGTGGTCCTCGCCGAGCTGAAGCTCGCGGAAGGAGCAGAGCATGCCGTTGCTCTCCTGGCCGCGGATCTTGCTCGCCTTGAGGTGCAGGTCGGTGCCGGGAATGTAGCTGCCCGACGGTGCGAAGATGCCCTTCATGCCGGTACGCGCGTTGGGCGCACCGCACACGACCTGGACCATGCCCGAGCCGGTGTCGACCTTGCAGACGCGCAGCCGGTCGGCGTTGGGGTGCTGCACGGCCTCGACGACGTAGCCGACGACGAAGCCCCTGAGCGTCTCGGCCGGATTGGTGATGCCCTCGACCTCGAGGCCGAGCATGGTCAGCGCATCGCGGATCTCGCCGAGCGACGCGGTGGTGTCGAGATGCTCCTTCAGCCAGGAAAGCGTGAACTTCATCGGCCCAGCCCTCCGGTCAGCGACGGCCATTCGAGCGCCGAGAAGCCGTAATGGCGCAGCCAGCGCAGGTCGGAGTCGAAGAAGCTGCGCAGATCGGGAATGCCGTACTTCAGCATGGCGATGCGATCGATGCCCATGCCGAAGGCGAAGCCCTGGTAGACCGCGGGATCGAGCCCGCAATTGGCGATCACGTTGGGATGCACCATGCCCGAGCCCAGGATCTCCAGCCACGAATCGCCGGCGCCGATCTTGAGCTCGCCGCCCTTCCACGAGCAGCCGATATCGACCTCGGCCGACGGCTCGGTGAACGGGAAGTAGGAGGGGCGGAAACGCAGCGGCAGGTCGTCGACCTCGAAGAAGGCGCGGCAGAAATCGACCAGGCAGCCTTTCAGATGGCCCATGTGCGTCGTGCGGTCGATCACCAGGCCCTCGACCTGGTGGAACATCGGTGTGTGGGTGGCGTCGTTGTCGATGCGGAAGGTGCGGCCCGGCACGATGATGCGCAGCGACCCGCCGTCGGCCAGCATCTTCTGCACGCCCTTGTCGAGCATGGTGCGGGCCTGGACCGGCGAGGTGTGGGTGCGCAGCACCATCGGCGTGCCGTCGGCGCGCGACGGCAGATAGAAGGTGTCCTGCATCTGCCGCGCCGGATGGTCGGGCGGGATGTTGAGGGCGGTGAAGTTGTGCCAGTCGTCCTCGATGTCGGGGCCTTCGGCCCAGGTGAAGCCCATCTCGCCGAAGATGGCAGCGAGCTCGTCCATCACCTGGCCGATCGGATGCAAGGTGCCTTGCGACTCTGGCCGGGCCGGCAGGCTGATGTCGATCTTCTCGTTGCCGAGCTTGGCCGCCAGCGCCGACGCGCTGAGGTCGCTCTTGCGCGCCTCCAGCGCCGCCTCGATCTCGCCCTTGAGCTGGTTCACCCGCGCGCCGAACTCGCGGCGCTGGTCGGGGGCCATGCCGCCCAGGGTCTTCATGAGGCCGGTGATGCTGCCCTTCTTGCCCAGCGCCGCCACGCGCGCAGCATCGAGGGCGGCAAGGTCGGCCGCCTGGCTCACGGCGCCGAGCGCCTCGCTGCGAATCGTCGAAAGATCGTCCATATCTTCGCTCACTTCCGAACCCGACACGAAAAAAGGGAGCCTGCGGTCCAGGCTCCCTCTTTGCGATCCTTATCCGTGCACCTCGATGGTGCGCGGACGTTACTTGAGGGCGGCCTGGGCCTGTTCCACCAGGGCCTTGAACGCCGCCGGCTCCCGCACCGCCAGATCGGCCATGACCTTGCGGTCGACCTCGATCCCGGCCTTCAGGATGCCGTTCATGAACTGCGAGTAGGTCATGCCATGCTCGCGAGTCGCAGCGTTGATGCGCTGGATCCACAGACCGCGGAACGTGCGCTTCTTGTTGCGCCGGTCGCGGTAGGCGTATTGCAGGCCCTTCTCGACCTTCTCGATGCCGACGCGGAACGCCACCTTGGCGCGGCCGCGATAGCCCTTGGCGAGCTTCAGGACCTTCTTGTGACGAGCGTGTGCAGCCACGCCCCGCTTTACGCGTGCCATGGTCTACTACCTCTCGTACGGAAAGAAGTTGCGCTTGATGATGCGCGTGTCGGGCTCGGACACCAGGGTCATGCCGGTCTGCTGGCGCAGGAAGCGGTTGCCCCGCTTGGTCATGCCGTGGCGCTTGCCGACGACGCCATGCTTCACTTTGCCGGATGCCGTGAAGCGAAAACGCTTCTTGGCCCCGCTCTTGGTCTTCATCTTGGGCATTTTCGTTCCTTTTCAAAGGGTTACGGTTGGCGGCCGAGGCAATGCCCTTTAGGCCAGGCCGCCGAAGAACGGGGCTTATAGCGGCGGGGCCACGACGGTGCAAGCCGCCCAAATGCCTCCCCCGCGCGGCTGGGGAGTGGCGGAGCGGGAGGAGGGGGGCGGAGAATCATGACCCCTCCGTCGCTTCGCGACACCTCCCCACGTATGAACGTGGGGAGGAACAATGCCGGAGGATCTCGCATGCGTTTGACAGGCAAGGTGGCGCTGGTGACCGGCGCGCAGCAGGGCATCGGCGCGGCGATCGGCCGGGCGCTTGCCGAGGAGGGGGCCGACGTGGCGCTGACATGGCTCGACGATCAGGCCGGCGCCGAGGCGGTCGCGAACTACGCCCGCCAGGCCGGCCGGCGCGCCCATCTCATCAAGGCCGATGTCTCGAAGCTTGGCGAGATCGAGGCCATGGTGGCGGAGACCGTGCGCGCGCTCGGCGTTCCCGACATCCTGGTCAACAATGCCGGCGTCTATCCGCGCGTAAAACTCCTGGAGATGCGCGAGAGCGACTGGGACTACGTGCTCGACATCAACCTCAAGGCCGGCTGCTTCGCCGCCGTCGCCGTGGCCAAGGCGCTGATCGCCGCTGGCAAGCCGGGCTCGATCATCAATCTCTCCTCGCAGGCGATACGCGGCGCCGTGCGCGGCGTGCACTACAGCGCGAGCAAGGGCGGCGTGGTGTCGATGACCCGGGCGATGGCGCTCGAGCTCGCGCCGCACGACATCCGGGTCAATGCCATCGCTCCCGGTACCACCGACACCGCCCAGCCGCGCTACGGCAACACCGACGCCGAGCTGATCGAGATGGCCAAAGCGACCATCCCACTCGGCGGCAGGCTTTTAGCGCCCGACCAGATCGCGCGCAGCGCGGTGTTCCTCGCCTCCGACCAGGCCGACGCCATCACCGGGCAGGTGCTGCACGTCAATGGTGGTTCGTATATGGCGTGATCTGCTCATGCTCCTCTCCCCCTTGGGACCCCCTTGGGGGAGAGGCTGGGTGAGGGGGTGATGCAGGAGGCAATCCTCGTGTTGCACCCCCTCACCTAACCTCTCCCAAGGGGCCCCAAGGGGGAGAGGAACATGAAGGCGCAAGGTCAACACGGCTGCTGCTTCTTGCCGGTCTCAATGAAGGCCACCATGCACGGCCCGAACTTGCGGCCGAAGGCGGAGTCGCTCCCGGCGCCATGGCCCTTGAAGCCTTCGGGCTCGTCGATAATGACGCCGTCCACGCCGCTCTTGCCGAAGATCGATCGGGCGTCGGCCATGCGCCCGCCGACGTCGTAGGCGTCCTCGGCGAAGTTCACCAGCACCACGCGCGGGCCGGGCTTCAACGCCCGCAGCACGTTCTGCCATTCCGAGCGGGCGCGCGTGGTGTCGCGCATCCTTGTCACCTCGCCGTGATGCGCGGCGGCGATCGAGATCACGCCGTCGACCGGAGCGCCCCGGGCAAGTGCGGCCAGCGACACCCAGGCGCCGGCCGACTGCCCGGCCAGGATGATGCGCCGGTAGCCCATCTCGCGTGCCTTGCGCATGGCGTCGGCAAGCGCGGTGGCGTCGCTCGCCCAATCGGCGATCCATTCGCGGTCGAACCGATAGAGGTCGTAACCCGCCCGCGTGAAGCGGCCGATCCATATCTGCGGCGCACTATCGGTGGCGTTCTTGCCGGCCATGTAGCCATGGCTCCAGACGATCAGGCCGTTGGCGAGCTGCGGTCCGCGCATCGACCAGTAGGGTTCGGGTCGCAGACGGCCGATATCGGGCGCATCGGAGGCACGCGCCGGCACCTGCTCGCGCCAGGGAGCGCCGTTGACGGTGTAGTTGTTGACGACGTGCAGGGTGCAGGGCGGCTTGCCGCGTTCCTCGCAGCGCTTCAGGGCGTTGCTGACCGCAGTCCCGGGGTCCGGCCCGCCGACGCCCGCCCACCACGATGCCCGGCCATCCGCGCTGACGACGAAAGCGCGATGCGGACCGGCATTCAGGAAGTCGGACAAGCTCCGGGCGGCCTCGGCATTGAGCCCGGGCACGGTCGGCTGGGCCGCAGCCTCCCCCGACGGTGCGGCCAGCAGCGCGGCCGCAACCGCAACGATCAGACGCTTCATGCGTTACCCCTCATCGCAAAGGCTAGCACCGCGCCATGCAAAAGACTGCAGCAATTGCCCTGATGGTGCTGGCGGCGGCTGTGCCGGCCGCCGCCCAATCCGAGCCGCCGCAGGTCTCCAGCGGACAGCCTGCCGTCACGTTGTCCAGCTCTGAGAAGGTGCGCGACAAGCCGGCCGCGCAGTACGTCCTGGTGAAGACGGTGGTGGGCCAGGTGATGGGCATGATCGATGCTCGCGCCAAGCCGATCGAGCCGGAGGGCTACAACCTCCTGAAATATTGCTGGACTGCCGAGAACGTGCTGGGCGACTGGGCCGAACGCGGGGGCCTCACCGGCGCGATGGTCGTGCGTGCCCTCGAGACCCGGTCCTGGCAGCGCGATCTCGCGCGCGCCGGCTATCCCGAGGCGCCGACGGCCGAAGCGATCGGCCGCTACGAGGCCATGCTGGTGGGCGCAGGCTTCACTGAAGCCGCCCGCAGTCGCGCAGTCAAGGCGCTGGTCATCGAGCTGGAGGGGCTCAAGCTCAAGACGCCGGGTGCCGCGCAGGTCCGCGCGATCCATCGCTGCGATGGCGAGCGCCGTTCGCTGGCGCTCAACTACACGACGGCGCCGGAAGACGGTCGTGCCCGGTTCATGCCTTATGTGCTGCACCAGATATGCCAGGCGCAGCAGCTCAACCCGGACGACCCGATCCGCTGCGACTATTGGATGGATGGAAAGACCGGCAAGCCGATGTCGTTCGCCGGTGAGACCGTCTACAGCGTGCGCTGGCTCGACGGTTCGACGGCGAATGGACGCTTCGATCCTGAGCAATCGCGCAGCGCCGGAACCGTGACGCTGCGCCTGCGTCCCCCGAAGGCGACGAAGTAACTACTTCGGCGCGACTACTTCGGAGCAAGCACCATGATCATCTGCCGGCCTTCCATGCGCGGCATCGACTCGATCTTGGTGAGCGGGTCCATTTCGCCACGGACGCGGTTCAGCACCTGCAGGCCGAGCTCGGAATGGACCATCTCGCGGCCGCGGAAGCGCAGGGTGACCTTCACCTT
Source organism: Pseudomonadota bacterium (assembly GCA_023436825.1). The sequence goes on from JAEZHS010000021.1 coordinate 7,475, forward strand.
GTCGCCTTCCTCGATGAACCGCTTCATGGCGCGCATCTTCACTTCATAATCGTGGTCGTCGATGTTCGGGCGCATCTTGATCTCTTTGACCTCGATGACCTTCTGGTGCTTACGCGCCTCGTGCGCCTTCTTCTGCGCTTCGTACTTGTACTTGCCGTAATCAGAGATCTTGGCGACCGGCGGACTCGCATTGGGCGAGATCTCGATCAGGTCGAGACTGGCCTCCTCGGCCATATCCAATGCCTCGCGGGTGCTGACGACGCCGACCATATCGCCATTCTCGTCGATCAGTCGGACTTGCGGCGCTCTGATTTCGCCGTTGACGCGCGGACCCTCGCGGGTGGGCGCGCTTTGTTGAGCAGGTCTGGCTATGGCTTCATTCTCCTTCGTAAAAGCTCCGGTTGGGAGCGGGGTATGAGACGGGGGGCGCCCGAGGAGGGGGGGCCGGCGGGGTG
>JAEZHS010000037.1 GCA_023436825.1 Pseudomonadota bacterium
CCTCTCCCCCAAGGGGGAGAGGAGCATGAGAGAACTCCACCAGCTCGCCCAGCCGCTTGATCACCCGCGTCGGCCTGGCCGTTGCGGTCGCCGGGATGCCGGTGTCGAACGGGTCGTACCAGACGCCGCACATGCCGAGCTTCTGCGGCGCGACGACCTCCCATTCGTAGTTGTCGCCCACCATCCAGGCGTCGCAGGCCTCGCAGCCGAGCCGCTCCAGCGCGTGCCGGTAGACCGCGAGCTCGGGCTTGCCCTGGCCGAACTCGCCCTCGATCTGGATGTGCTCGAAGCGGTGGGCGAGGTCGAAGCGCTCGATCTTGGCGCGCTGGGTCGCCGAGGCGCCGTTGGTCACCAGCGCGAGCTTCACGCCGGCCTGGCGCAGCGCGTCAACCGTGGTGTGGGCGTCGGGATAGAGCCGGTACTCCTGGCGCCGCATCTCGGTGAAGGCGTCGGCAATGCTGTCGGCCAGGGCCTCGTCGTCGTAGCCCAGCCTCGCCAGCGCGCGCCGGGTCGACAGGCGCCGCGCCCCGGGAATGTCCAATCGCCATTTGGCGGCCGCGACCTGGTCCATCCAGAGCGTGCGCGCCTCGTCCATCACCGCCACGCGCACCCGCTCGATCGCTGGGGCATCGTGGGCGTCCAACGGCTCGGCGAAGCTGCCGAGCAGGCGTCGCCAGGCCTCCTCGGGCTGGGCGTAGGCGCTGATCAGCGTGTCGTCGAGATCGAACAGGATCGCGCGGGGGAGCGGCATGCGGCCAGTTCGCCTCCTAGTTCACCGGACGCTGGAAGTTCGTCGGGGCGGGGCTCACCACCTGGCCCGGGCCAGCCTGCACGGCGATCACCGCCAGCGCGCGTTCCGAGCGGCCGTTGGGCAGGAACCTGAAGATGCCGTCGATGCCCGACCAGCCGTTGGGGTTGGTGATGGCCGCTTCCGAGAAATCGCCGCCCTGCTTCAGCCGCGCCAGATGGCCCGCCAGCGACACGCCGTCATAGGCGAGCGTCGCCAGGCGATGCGGGGGCCGGCCGTAGGTCGACAGGAACCGCCGCTCGAAGTCGGCCCGCTTGGCCGGATCGGGTGCGGCATACCAGGCGCCGCGCAGCATGACTTCCTGGCCAACGTTCGGCACGTCCCATACGCCAGTGCCGATCAACTGCACGGACTTGTTGTCGATGCCCGCGGCCGCCAGCGCGGCCAGTGCTGCCGACAGCCGCGGCGGCGCCACCGGCACCAGCACGGCGAGCTTGTCCTCGCCCCGGGAGGCCTCCGCCAGGCGTCGCGCCGGCGTGTTGAGATCGGCGCTGTTGGCGTCGAACAGCTCGACCGCCGCCACCCTGCCGCCGCGGATCGTGACCTGACTTTCCATGGTCTGGATCATCTGCTGGCCGTAGGACGTCTGTGGTGCGAAGGCGGCGAAGCGCTTGACGCCTGAGTCGATGGCATAGTCGACGACGCGGCGCACCTGTGGCGGGGCGGCGATACCCATGATCCAGACGCCGCGCTGGGCGACCTGCTCGTCGTTGGAGAACGACACGACATTGGCCCCGCCCTGCTGCACCAGGGGCGCCAGCGCCGTGGCCGAGGTACCGAACAGCGGTCCCAGCACCAGGGCGGCACCATCGACGCGGGCCTTGCGGTAGGCCTCGACGGCGGTGTCTGCCGTCTCGCCGCTGTCGTAGGCGGCCAGCGCCAGCTCCTTGGCGCCGGTGTCGAACAGGGCCATTTCGGCAGCCTGCTGCAGGGACTGGCCGATCGGCGCGGCCCGGCCGCTGAGCGGCAGCAGCAGCGCGATGCGATATTTGCCCGAGGCCGTGACCGGCGAGCCGACCGACGCCGTTACGGTCGTGGACTGTCCAGCGGGCGTGCTAGTCTTGGGTGGCTCGCCGCAAGCCGCCAACAGGAAGGCCATGGTGGCAAGCGCGAATAGAGACTGGCGCATCGGCACGAAACTCCGGCGAACGGCTGCAGATGGACGTGGACGAACGGTCACAAGCTAGCGATGGGCAGGCGCCGCGTAAACCGCCGCTGCCGGCCGGCCTGCATATTGTTGCCACGCCGATCGGCAATATGCGTGACATCACGCTGCGTGCGCTTGATGTCCTGCATGCAGCCGACCTGATCGCCTGCGAGGATACCCGCGTGTTCGCCAAGCTTGCCGGCCACTACGGCGTTTCCGCGCCCACAATCGCCTACAGCGACGCCACCCAGGACGCCAACGAGCCCAGGATCATGCGCGCCCTGGAGGCGGGCAAGCGGGTGGCGCTGGTATCGGATGCCGGCATGCCGCTGATTTCCGATCCTGGTTATCGCCTGGTCCGTGCAGCGCTCGCGCGTGGCCTTGCCGTGACGTCGGCGCCCGGCGCTTCCGCCGTGCCCATGGCGCTCGCGCTGTCGGGTCTGCCGACCGATCGCTTCTTCTTCGGCGGCTTCCTGCCCGCCAAGGAAGGCGAACGGCGGCGCGCGATCGGCGCGGTGGCGTCTCTGCCTGCGACATTGGTGTTCTTCGAGGCGCCGCACCGGCTTGCCGCATCGCTGGTCGACCTTGCCGAGCTTCTCGGTGCGCGTCCTGCCGCGGTGGCGCGCGAGCTCACCAAGCTGTTCGAGGAAGTGCGCCGCGGCCCGCTCGACGAGCTTGCCGCACACTATGCGGAGCACTCCGATATCAAGGGCGAGATCGCCGTCGTGATCGGCGCGCCGGGGGAGGAGGCCGCACCCCAGGCCGGAGTGCTCGACGAGGCGCTGCGTACGGCGCTCGCCGGCGCCTCGGTCAAGGACGCGGCGGCCGAGGTCGCGGCCCGCTATGGGCTGAAGCGCCGCGAGGTCTATGCTCGTGCGCTGGAGCTTCGACGCGAGGTCCGGTCATGAGGAAGCGGTCATGAGGAAATCGTCATGACGATCCAGGCGCGCCAGGCAGCCCATCGATTGGGCCACGTCGCCGAATGGCGCGCCGTGTGGCGGCTGCGGCTCGCCGGCTATTCGGTGTTGGCGCGGCGCTACAAGACCAAGCTCGGTGAGATCGACATCGTGGTGCGGCGCGGCGGCGTGCTCGCCTTCGTCGAGGTCAAGGCGCGGGCCGATTTCGCCACCGCCGCCGACGCGCTGGGCAGCCGCCAGTTCGGGCGCGTGGCGCGCGCGGCGAGCCTCTATCTGGCGCGTCATCCGCACCATGCCGCTCATTCTGTGCGCTTCGACGCTGTGCTCGTGGGCGGGCTGTGGCCGCGCCATCTGCCCGACGTCTGGCGGCCGCCGGAGTGATGCCCGGAGCGATAAATGCCCCAGCCTGAAGCCAAGCTGGCGCGCCTCGGTGATCTGTGCGCCGGCGATGGACAGCGTCTCGACCTCCTCGAGGCGGCGCTGACGCTGAGCGTGCTGCGCCGTGCCGAGCCGGTCGATCTCGCGCCGTTCCGCCAGCATGTCGCGGCGATGGCATCCGATCTCGCCGACCTGGTGCGCCGCCGAGGCGCCTCGGCCGAAGCGCTCGCCGAGGTGATCGCCCGCGCCTACGGCTATCGCGGCGACACCGAGTCCTACGACGATCTGCAGAATGCCGACCTCGTGCGCGTCATCGAGCGGCGCAAGGGCCTGCCGGTGGCGCTGTCGATCCTCTATCTCGACGTCGCCCGCCGCCAGGGCTGGGAGGCCGAGGGCCTGGCCTTCCCGGCGCACTTCCTGATCCGTATCGGCATCGACGGCGCGCGGCACGTCGTCGATCCCTTCCACGACGGCATGGTGCGCGATGCCGCCGACCTGCGTGGCCTGCTGCGCCAGGTGCTGGGGCCCGAGGCCGAGCTCAGTCCCCAGCATTTCGATCCGGTGTCGGATCGCGACGTGTTGCTGAGGCTCGAGAACAACGTCCGCCTGCGGCTCGCCAACCGCGAGGAGTGGGCGACCGCCGCACAGTCACTCGACCGCATGCTGGCGATCGCGCCGGATCGGCCGGAACTCCTGCTCGAGGCCGGCCAGCTCAATGCCCGGCTCGACAAGCGGCGTGCCGCCATCGCCGCCTTCGAGCGCTTCCTCGCCATCGACGGCCCTGCCGGCGATCCGGCCATGCGCCAGCGCGTGTCGAGCCTGTTGCAGGAACTGCGCCGGGGGCTTAACTGAAACAATTCATGTTCCTCTCCCCGGGGAGAGGAACATGAACGACGAGAGGAAGCAGCCACCGCTACGGGAACTTTTCTGCCATGAAGCTGAACGTCGCCATTCAGATGGACCATGTGTCGAGCATCGACATCGATGGCGATTCGACCTTCGTGCTGGGCCTCGAGGCCGAGCGGCGCGGCTATGCGGTATGGCACTACACGCCGCCCGACCTGATCTTCCGCGACCGCAAGGTGCTGGCCCGTGCCCAGCCGATGAAGCTCCGGCGCGAGAAGGGAAACCATTTCACCCTGGGCGCGCCCGAGATGCTCGATCTCGCGACCCTGGACGTGGTGCTGCTGCGCCAGGATCCGCCGTTCGACATGTCCTACATCACGACCACCCACATCCTGGAGCACATCCATCCCAGGACGCTGGTGGTGAACGACCCGGCGAACGTGCGCAACGCGCCCGAGAAGCTGTTCGTGACGCATTTCGACAACGTCATGCCGCCTACCCTGATCTCCTCCGACGCGCGCGCCATCCGTGAGTTCCGCGACGAGCACAAGGACATCATCCTGAAGCCGTTGTTCGGCAATGGCGGCGCCGGCGTGTTCCGCGTGAAGCCCGACGACGAGAACTTCAATGCGCTGCTGGAAATGTTCTCCCAGCGCAGCCGCGAGCCGGTGATCGCCCAGCGCTACCTGCCGGCGGTTCGCAAGGGCGACAAGCGCATCATCCTGATCGACGGCAAGGCGGTCGGCGTCATCAACCGGGTGCCGGCCGAAGGCGAGGCGCGCTCGAACATGCATGTCGGCGGTGTTGCGGTGAAG
>JAEZHS010000063.1 GCA_023436825.1 Pseudomonadota bacterium
ATGTCAACCTACCGGTGGCGGTGCTGATCTGGCTGATGATCGTGCCGATGCTGGTGAAGATCGACTTCGCGGCGCTCGCGGAGGTCGGCCGCCACTGGCGCGGCATCTCGGTCACGCTGTTCGTCAACTGGGCGGTGAAGCCGTTCTCGATGGCGCTGCTCGGCTGGCTGTTCATCGGTTGGCTGTTCCGGCCGCAGCTGCCGGCCGACCAGATCGACAGCTACATCGCCGGGCTGATCCTGCTGGCCGCCGCACCCTGCACGGCCATGGTGTTCGTATGGAGCAACCTGTCGAACGGCGAGCCCGACTTCACCCTGACCCAGGTGGCGCTGAACGACACGATCATGGTGTTCGCCTTTGCGCCGATTGTCGGCCTGCTGCTCGGCCTCTCGGCCATCAGCGTGCCGTGGCAGACGCTGCTGCTGTCGGTCGGTCTCTACATCGTCGTGCCCGTGCTCCTCGCGCAGCTCGTTCGCCGTCGCGTACTGGCCACTTCGGGCATGGCGGGCCTGACGGCGCTGCTGGCGCGCCTGCAGCCTATCTCGCTGGTCGCCCTGCTTACGACGCTCGTGCTGCTGTTCGGCTTCCAGGGCGAGCAGATCATTTCCCAGCCGCTGATCATCGCCCTGTTGGCGGTGCCGATCCTGATCCAGGTCTACTTCAACTCGGGCTTGGCCTATCTCCTGAACCGCGCCACCGGCGAAGCGCATTGCGTGGCCGCACCCTCGGCCCTGATCGGCGCCAGCAACTTCTTCGAGCTCGCGGTCGCCGCCGCCATCAGCCTGTTCGGCTTCTCTTCGGGCGCCGCCCTGGCCACCGTGGTCGGCGTCCTGATCGAGGTGCCGGTCATGCTCTCGGTGGTGAAGATCGTGAATGCCAGCAAGGGCTGGTACGAGGAAGGGGCTGCGGTGACGAGCCTCAGTCGCGCGTCACTTCGGCGGAGAGCGGATCTGTGACGGCGGCCCGCACGTATTCGCTCTGGCCCGGCGTGGTGGTCATCAAGATCACGCCTTCGGGATAGTCGAACCGGTGCCAGGCGCCTGCCGGCACGATAGCAAGCTTTCCGGTGTCGACCGGTATCGACTGCGTGCCGGCGTCGGTGACGACGTGCAGCGTTGCCGCGCCTTCGATGATGTAAACGAATTCGTCCCCGTCGGGTGTCTCTCCCAGGCATCCCGACCGGCCGACGTGTTCACGAAGATGGTGGTATCGCGATACGTGGCCAGGCGAGTCGACGAGCCTTTTCGCTCCTCCCTCGTCGAGGTCGGCGTGCGCCCTCGAACATCGTCAGCTTCGCGAGTTCCGCGTCCAGATCGAAAAGAGCCGTCTCCGCACGCTCCATGCCAGGCCATCGTTGTCCCAGCCATGCGGGCAACATCTTGAAGGTTCGTGACGTCCTTATTTCTATATTTCCGGAAGTACGGTTGACGGTCGGCTTGGCCGCTCCTAGATTTGCCGGCATGAAGCTCGACGATGCCGCCGCCCGCCTGGAGGCCTTGGGCAACCCGACCCGGCTGAAGATCTACCGCATCCTGGTGCGGGCGGGTGAAGAGGGTATGGCGGTGGGCCGCCTGCAGGAGCGACTCGAGATCGCCGCTTCTACGCTCTCGCACCATCTCAAGGCACTGGTCACGGTTGGCCTCGTCGCCCAGACGCGCGAGGGAACGACCTTGGTGTGCCACACCAACTACGAACTCATGCGCAGCCTGATCAACTACATGAACGAGGAATGCTGCGCCGAAGGCACCTGCCCGCCGAGCGTCGCGAAGGTGTCGAAGGCCGCCGCGTAAAAAATTTGCGTCGTTATTTCGATGATTCTAGGAGAACAGGTGCACGCCATGCCCGACTCGCTCAGCAGGCCCAAGACCGTCGCCGTCCTCGGCGGCGGACCGGTCGGCCTCGCGGCAGCTGCCCATGTGCTGGCACGCGGCATGCAGCCGGTGGTGCTCGAAGCCGGCCCGCAGGTCGGGCACGCCGTTCGCCAGTGGAGCCATGTGCCGCTGTTCTCGCCGTGGGAATACGCCATCGACAAGGCTTCGGAGCGACTGCTGACGGCGACCGGTTGGAACTCGCTGCCGCCGAACCAGTATCCGACCGGTGGCGAACTACTCGCCCAGTATCTCGAGCCGCTGGCCACACGCACGCCGCTCAAGGACCACATCCGCACCAGCAGCATGGTGACCAGCGTCGGCCGGGCCGGCTTCGACAAGATGAAGAGCAACGGTCGCGCCTTCGAACCTTTCACCATCCGGTACCAGAACGGCAAAGGTCCCGAGCAGATCGAGGCCGACGCCGTGATCGATGCCACCGGCACCTGGTTCTCGCCCAACCCGGCGGGGGCGGACGGCCTGCCGGCGATCGGCGAGCGCGAGGCGCAGGATAGGATCGCCTACGGCATGCCCGACGTGCTGGGCTGCGAGCGCGGGCGCTATGCCGGCCGCACCGTCGCCGTGCTGGGCGCCGGCCACTCGGCCATCGGCACGCTGATCGATCTCGTACGCCTCAAGGAAGAGGCGCCGGGGACCGAGGTGATCTGGCTGCTGCGCGGCGACAAACCCGAGAAGGCGTTCGGCGGCGGCGCCAACGACAAGCTCGCCGCGCGCGGCGCGCTGGGCGCAGCCTTCGCCAAGCTGGTGATGGCCGGCAAGATCTGCGTCGAGTCCGGCTTCCGCGTCTCCCACATCGCGCGCGACACCAACAAGCTGCGCATCGGCGCCGGTTCCTCGGCGTGCGGCCGCTTCGTCGCCGTCGACGAGCTGGTGGTGGCGACGGGTTTCCGCCCCGACTTCGATTTCCTGCGCGAGGTGCGGCTGTCGCTCGATCCGGCCGTCGAATGCCCACCTGCGCTCGCGCCGCTGATCGACCCCAACATCCACAGCTGCGGGACCGTACGCCCGCACGGCGCGCGCGAACTGGCGCAGCCCGATCCCGGCTTCTACTTCGCCGGCATGAAGAGCTACGGCCGCGCACCGACCTTCCTGATGCTGACCGGCTACGAGCAGGTTCGCTCGATCGTGGCCGAGATCGCGGGCGACCATGAGGCCTCGGCCCGCGTCGAGCTGGTGCTGCCCGAAACCGGCGTGTGCTCAGGGCCAGGGCCGGATGCTGGTCTTGCCAAAGCCGATGCAGCCGGCTGCTGGGGCGGGCGGGGGCCTGAGCCCGCGACCGGCTGCTGCGCCGCCGACGTGAAGGCCAAGCAGGAGGGCAAGAAGGGCTGCGGCTGCTGATGTCGTTCGAAGCGCGATCGGGCGCCCGCCTGGTCGCCATCGTCTGCGCCGCCCAGGTCTTCGTGCAGATCGGCGCCTTCTACTGGCCGGCGCTCATGCCGCAGATGATGCGGCACTGGTCGCTCAGCAACAGCGCGGCCGGCTGGATCACGTCGTCGTTCTACGCCGCCTATATGGTCTCGGTGCCGGTCCTGGTGACCCTCACCGACCGCATCGACGCCAAGCGCGTCTATCTGTTCGGCGTCGGCAGCACGCTGATCGCGCACCTCGCCTTCGGCCTGCTGGCCGACGGCTTCTGGTCCGCGCTGGTGCTGCGCGGGCTTGCCGGCATCGGCTGGGCCGGCACCTACATGACGGGGCTGAAACTCCTGGCCGACCAGGTCGACGCCAAGATGATGTCGCGCGCGGTCACCGGTCATGCCGCCAGCATCGGCATCTCGGGCGCGGCGTCCTACATGCTGGGCGACTTTCTGGCCCACGAGTTCGGTTGGCGATGGGCCTTCGCCAGCGCCGGCCTGACGGCGGCGATCGCCTGGATCACCGTGGCGCTCGCCGTGCCCGGCCGGCCGCCGCCTGCGCCCAAGCCCGGCGCCCAACCGGCGCTGTTCGACTTCCGCCCGGTCCTGCGCAACCGCTCGGCCTTCGCCTACTCGCTGGCCTATTGCGTGCACACGCTGGAGATGAACGCCCTGCGCGGCTGGGGCGTGGCCTTCCTCGCCTGGGTCGCGGTCCATAGCGGCATGACCGGCGAGTTGCTGTCACCGACCGTCGTCATCACCGTGCTCGGCCTTTTAGGTACGCTCACCAGCGTCCTGGGCAACGAGGCCTCGATCCGCTTCGGACGACGTCGGCTGATCGTCGGCGCCATGGTGCTGTCGATCGCCGTCGGCCTGCTGCTGGGCTTCGTCGGCCCGAAGGGCTACTGGCTCGCCGTCGTGCTGATCGTCTTCTACGGCATGATCATCTGGCTCGATTCTTCGTCGCTCACCGCCGGCGCCGCAGGCTCGGCCGATCCGGCGCGCCGTGGCGCGACGCTCGCCGTGCATTCGATGCTGGGCTACGCGGGCGGCTTCGTCGGGCCGCTGGCGATCGGCTGGACGCTCGACGCCGCCGGCGGCATGTCACCGCTCGCCTGGGGCCTGGCCTTTGCCGTGATCGCTGTCCTGATGGCTCTGGCGATGGCCGTCTTTGTTGCCATCCGACCGCGCGAGCTCGAAGGCGATCGCGGCGGCTAGGGAGTGGACATACGGTTCATGCTCCTCTCCCCCAAGGGGGGAGAGGAACATGAGTTCTATCAGCTCCCTAGACCCTTCAATGCGAATGCCGATGGTGACTGTCGGGCATGTGCGGGTGGGAATGTTTCAACCGCCGGTGACGGTGACGATGACTGTGAGGTCGGTTCGCCTCGACCGGCTCGTCATGTGCATGGTCATGATGCTCATCGTGCATATGGCGATGCTCGTGCTCCAGTTCCTCGTGTTCGTGAACATGGTCGTGCCGCTCGGTCATGTGCAGCCAGACGCCGATAGCCATCAGGAGGCCCGCCGCGACCAGCTGGAGCGAGACGGCCTCGCCAAACAACGGCACCGCGGCCATCGCCCCGAGAAACGGCGCGACGGAGAAGTAAGCGCCCGTCCGAGCCGTCCCGAGATGACGCAGGGCGACGACGAACAGCACCAGGCTGATCCCGTATCCCAGGAAGCCGGTCAGCGCGCTCAGCAATATCGTGTCGACACCGGGCAAGCCGGCTCCTGACAGCACGCCGATGGCAAGGTTGACCGGCCCCGCGACCAACCCCTTGATCATGGCGATCTGGACAGGATCGGACAGCGAGACCTTGCGGGTCAGGTTGTTGTCGACGGCCCAGGCGAGGCAGGCGGCGACAATGGCCATCGGCCCGATCAGATCCGAAACGGTCGCGTCGGACCGCCAGTTGAGGATCACGGCGCCCGCGACGATGCTCGCCATTCCCACGGCGATGCGCCGGTCGAAGTTTTCCTTGAAGACGAACCAGGCCAGCAGAGCCGTGAGCACGCCCTCCAGCGTCAACAGCAGCGAGGCGGCCGACGCGGCAACGCGCGTCAGCCCGAGCAGCAGCAGCACCGGTCCGACGATGCCGCCCGCGATCACCGCCCCGGCGAGGAATGGGAGCTCGCCGCTGGTCAGCCTCGCTTCGCTCCTTCGACCCAGAAGGTAGACGACCGACAAGCCGACGCCGGCGCCGCCATACAGGATGCCTGCGAGGATCCAGGGATCGACTTCGCCCAGCAGCAGCTTCGCCACCGGCGTGGACAAGCCGAACAAGACGGCGGATGCCAAGGCGATGAATACCGGCAAACCTCCCACCATCAGCTGGAGCGGATGCGATCACGGCACGTCGACCAACGGTGCGCTCGGCAAGGAGTGTCGTAGCGGCCGGCTTTTGACAAGCCCGTAGAGCGCCGGAATCACCAGCAGTGTCAGGACCGTCGAACTTGCCATGCCGCCGATCATCGGCACGGCGATGCGTTGCATGACCTCCGAGCCCGTGCCGTCGTTCCACAGGATCGGAAGCAGTCCAGCGACGATGGCCGTCACCGTCATCATCTTCGGGCGCACACGCTCGACGGCGCCTTCCATGATGGCCGCGTCGAGATCGGCGCGAGCGAAGGCGCGCCCTTCCCGCTCGCACCGTGCCCGCCGCGCGGCCAAGGCCTGGTCGAGATAGATCAGCATGACCACGCCGGTCTCGGCCGCGACGCCGGCGAGGGCGATGAAGCCGACGGCGACGGCGACGCTCATGTTGAAATCCATCAGCCACACAAGCCACAGGCCGCCGACCAGCGCGAACGGAACCGACAGCATCACGATCAGCGTCTCGGCGATGCGGCCGAAGTTGAGATAGAGCAGCACGAAGATCAGCAGCAGCGTCGCCGGCACGACCAGCTTCAGCCGCGCTTCGGCGCGTTCGAGATATTCGAATTGGCCGCTCCACACGGCGTAGGTGCCGGGCGGAAAGACCACCTTGTCCTGCACGGCGCGCCGGGCGTCGGCGACATAGCCCGCGAGGTCGCGGTCGCGGAAGTCGACATACACATAGACCGCGAGCTGGGCGTTCTCGGTGCGGATGGTGGTCGGCCCCTGCGTCAGTCTCACCTCGGCGAGCTGGCCGAGCGGCAGCATGCCGCCCTTCATCGTCGGCACCAGCACGTCGGCGGCGATGGCGCGCGGATCGGAGCGGAAGTCCCGCGGATAGCGCACATTCACCGAATAGCGCTCGCGGCCCTCGATGGTCGTCGTCACGGACTCGCCGCCCAGCGCGCTGGCGACCGCCTGTTGCACCTCATCGATCGTGACGCCGTATTGCGCCAGCCGCTCGCGGTTGGGGATGATCTCGAGGAAATAGCCGCCGGTGACGCGCTCGGCATGGGCCGATGTCGTGCCCGGCACGCCGCGGACCGCGGCTTCGACCTGGCGGGCGACCTGCTCCAGCTCGCCATAGTCGCGGCCCAGCAGCTTGACGCCGACGGGCGTGCGGATGCCGGTCGCCAGCATGTCGATGCGCGCCTTGATCGGCATGGTCCAGGCGTTGCTGACGCCTGGGAACTGCAGGGCGCGATCCATCTCGGCGATCAGCCGGTCGACGGTCATGCCCGGGCGCCAGTCGGACCTGGGCTTGAGGTTTATGACCGTCTCAAACATCTCCAGCGGCGCGGGATCGGTCGCGGTATTGGCGCGGCCGGCCTTGCCGAACACCGAGGCGACCTCGGGGAACGACTTGATGATCTTGTTCTGGGTCTGCAGCAGCTCGGCCGACTTGGTGACGGAAAGTCCGGGCAGGGTGACGGGCATGTAGAACAGCGTGCCTTCGTCGAGGCTCGGCATGAACTCTGCGCCCAGTCGCATCATCGGCCAGACGCTGGCCGCGAGCGCGGCAATCGCCAAGGCGACCGTCAGCAACCGCGCGCGCAGCACCATCCGGATCATCGGCCGGTAGAGCCAGATCAGCAGGCGGTTAACGGGATTGCGATGCTCCGGCAGGATGCGGCCGCGCACGAATAGCATCATCAGCGCCGGCACGAGGGTGACCGACAGCAGCGCCGCCGCGGCCATGGCCAGGCTTTTGGTCCAGGCCAGCGGCTTGAACAGCCGTCCCTCCTGTTCCTCCAGGGCGAAGATCGGCAGGAACGAGACGGTGATGATCAGCAGGCTGAAGAATAGTGCGGGTCCCACCTCGACCGCCGCCTCGACGATCGCCTGCGCCCGCGGGCGATCGGGCTGCAATCGCTCGAGATGCTTGTGGGCGTTTTCGATCATGACGATGGCGGCGTCGACCATGGCGCCGATGGCGATGGCGATGCCGCCCAGGCTCATGATGTTGGAGCCGATCCCCAGCGCCTGCATGGCGATGAACGCCATCAGCACGCCGACCGGCAAGGTGATGATGGCCACCAGGGCCGAGCGCACATGCAGCAGGAAGACGACGCACACGACGGCGACGATCAGGCTCTCTTCGATCAGGGTCGATTTCAGCGTGGCGATGGCGCGATGGATCAAATCGGAGCGATCGTAGACGGTCTCGATGCGAACGCTCTCGGGCAGCCCGCTCGCGATCTCGCGGATCTTCGTCTTGACGTTGTCGAGGACATCGAGCGCGTTCTGGCCGAAGCGCTGAAGGGCGATGCCGCCCACCGCCTCACCCTCACCGTCGAGCTCGGTCACGCCTCGCCGTTCATCCGGGCCGAGCTCGACGCGCGCCACGTCGCGTATCAGGATCGGTATCGGGCCGTCGGCCTTGAGCACGATCTGCTCGAGATCGGACGTGCCACGGAGATAGCCCCGACCGCGCACCATGAACTCCGCCTCGGCCATCTCGACGACGCGGCCGCCGGTTTCGCGATTGGAAGCGCGGATGGCGTCGAGCACGCGCGACAACGGGACGCCGTAGCCGCGCAACTTCACCGGATCGACCACGACGTTGTACTGGCGCACGAAGCCGCCGACGCTCGCCACCTCGGCGACTCCGGCTGCCTTGGCGAGGCCGAAGCGGACGTACCAATCCTGCAGCGAACGCAATTCGGCCAGGCTGCGGTTGGCCCCCACGACGACATACTGGTAGACCCAGCCCACGCCCGTTGCGTCCGGGCCCAGCGTTGGCCGGACGTTGGCCGGCAATCGCTGTGCGCCCGAGTTCAGGTACTCCAGCACCCGGCTGCGCGCCCAATAGATGTCGGTGCCGTCTTCGAAGATCACATAGACGAACGACACACCGAAGAACGAGAAGCCGCGCACAGCCCGGCTCCTGGGCACCGCCAGCAAGGCGGTGGTGAGCGGATAGGTGACCTGATCCTCGATGACCTGGGGCGCCTGGCCGGGCATCTCGGTATAGACGATGACCTGGGTGTCGGAGAGATCGGGCAGCGCATCGAGCGACAGGCGGCCGACGGCGAACAGGCCGCCGCCGACCAGCCCCGCCGTCGCGATCAGCACCAGCAGCAGGTTGCGCGCCGACCAGCGGATGACGGCGGCGATCATTTGCCGTCTCCGAAGGCGGACAGTGCGGCGCGGATGTTGCTCTCGGCGTCGATGAGGAAGGTCGCCTGGGTCACGACCTTCTCGCCGGCCGAGAGCCCGTCCAGCACCTGCACGAAACCCGGCACGCGCGCGCCCAGGCGAACCGGTCGCGGCTCGTAACGGCCTTCGTCGCGCTCGACCAGGACGACCTGACGTCGGCCGCTGTCGATCACCGCCGAGTCGGGCACCGCGAGGCGGCTGCCGTCGATCGAGCTTGCGATCTCTACCGTAGCGGCCATGTCGGCGCGCAGCCGGCCGTCGGGATTGGCGACTTCGATCCGAAGCCGCGCCGTGCGGCTCTCCTTGCCGACCGCCGGATAGATATAAGTGACCTTGCCCTCGAGGGGCTGCTGCGGCCAGGCGTTCACGGCGATGCGCGCGGTATCTCCCACCTTCACATAGGCGAGGTCCTGCTCGTAGACCTCCGCCATCACCCACATGGTCGAGGTATCGACGATGCGGAACAGCGCCTCACCCAAACCGAAGCGCATGCCCTCCACGGCCGTCTTCTCGACCACGGTGCCGGCGACCAGCGAACGGATGGTGACGGTGCGCAGCGGCGCGTCGCCGCGCCTCAGCCTTTCCAGCTCGGCCTCGGGATAGTCGAGGTTGCGCAGCTTGTCGGCGGCATAGGCGCTGCGTCCGGCCAGGCGCCATTCCTGCTGCAGCACAGCGAGCTCGGGGCTGTACACCTCGAACAGCGGCTGGCCCGGCTTGACCATGTCGCCGGTGGCATTGACGAACAGCTTCTCGATCCAGCCCGCGTACCTGGGCGCCACGACGTATTGCTTGCGCTCGTCGAACTGGACGGTGGCGAAGGCCCGCACGAGGCGGGAAAGGTCGCGCTCGCGGACCGCCTCCGTGCGCACGCCCAGCCGTTGCACCTTGTCGAGGCTGAGCTTGACGGTGCCCGGCGCCTCGGCAGCCTCATCCTCGCAGACCGGGATGTAGGCCATGTTCATGGAATCCTTCTTGGGCACCGGCGAGGTGTCGGGACCGCCCATGGGGTCGCGATAGAGCTTCACCTTGCCGCCGGGGCAGGCCGGGTCGGCGGCGCGTACCTGTTGTGCCGCGCCGATGACGGCGAAAACGGCGATGAGAACGGCGCCGGCGAGGCCGGGCCGCACAATGCTGACGATCTTCATGAATCCCTCCGCGAGGGCGCACACCTGTGCGCCGGCTCAAGACGACGGACGAGGGATCAGATTCTGGGAGGGAAAGGGTCCGGAGGCGGCGACAGGCCGCTCATCGCGGTGGTCGACGGCGACCACGGCACCGTCTGGAAGTCCATGGCCGGCAGCTCGACCGAGGCGACGGCGAGCGCGGGCGCGCCTGCGGAAAGCACCTGCAGGCAGGCGGCTGCAGGTTTCGGGCACGGCATGCCGCCGCAATCGTCGCAATGGCTGCAAGGTTCGGCGCCAACGGCGGCGTTGCGATCCGCGCTCGCCCGCACAGTCGCTGCCTCAGCCACGGTCACGAAACTGCCCGCCAGGATCGCGAGGCAGCTCAAAAGAGCAGCAAGGGCGCGCAAACGCTTCATTGACATAGGATGGGGCGCCGAACTTGCCCTGCCAAGAGGCTTGAGGTCACAGGTCCGCGATGAATGATTTGAAGCCCGTCACCAGAAAGGCATCGCGGCGGGGCGATCACACCACCGCTCAGCGCTTCGCGACTTCGCGGGCGACGAAGACCACGATCACGCCGAGGCTGACAGCCATGATGGTGATGAGGGCGGTGGGAACGAACATGACCTCCATATAGGGACGCCATGTTTTGTTCCCATGTCGTCTTTGCGACGGCTTGTATCGTCTGTGTTGCGGAAGGCGGCGCCTTTCATGTCCTCCCCCGTCATACTCGTATGAATGGGGGAGGATACAGGAGGGGGGCAGGCAACAGACCAAGTCTGACCAGTTTCAGATCAAAATGATCTCTTCCGTGGCCGGATCGACTCTGCGGCTTTCCCCCTCCTTTATCCTCCCCCCGTATGACGGGGGAGGAGATATGACCGCCTCAGTTCGTCGCCGCCTTCTTCGCCAGCGCCAGCACCTTCTCCAGCGCCTCCTTGCCGGGCAGGCCCTTCTTCTCGGTTTCGGCGACCCAGGCATCCCACACCGGCTTGCCGGCGGTGGCGATCAGCTTCTCGCGCATCTCGGGCGTGACCTTGATGACCTCGAGCTTGCGCTTCTCGAACAACGGGAAGGATTTCTTGTCGGCCTCCTCGTATGCCACGCGCTGCAGCCGATAGGCTTCAGGCTTGGCGTCCTCGAGGATCTTCTTGTACTCGTCGGGCAAGGCCTTCCACGCCGTCTGGCTCAGCACCACCGAATTGTGCACGATGCCGAGCTGCATGCCCAAGGTGTACCACTTCGACACTTCGTGCAGCTTGTAGGCCGTGAAGCTGTAGGTGAAGGGGAACGACGCGGCCTGGAAGGTGCCGCGCTCGAGCGCGGTGTAGACTTCCGGCGCGGACACGGACGTGGGCACCGCGCCCAAAAGCTTCATGGCGTCGCCCAGGCCGCCCAGGGCGCGCACCCGCATGCCCTTCCAGTCCTCGAGATTGCGCGGCGGCTTGCCCGATCCCATGAACTCGTAGTTCGGCAGCAGCAGCGTCATGAAATGCATGGCATTCCACTTCGCGAGCTCGTCGGCCACCGGCTGCCAGGCCTGGTAGCCGTCCTGCACCTTCGCCGACGCCACGAGGTCGTCGATCGGCAGGAACGGCATGTCGAGCACGCCCTGCAGCGGCGTCTTTGCCGGCGCGTAGGAGTAGGCGACGAAAGCGCCCTGGTAGGCGTCGACCTTGATGCCGTCGAGAAAGTCCTTCGCCTCGCCGAGTTGCTCGTTGTACTTGAGGTTGATGATGAAATTGCCGCCGCTCTTCTCCTTGGCCATCTTGGCGAGGTGCTCGAAGGTCACGGTCGCCGCCCGCGGCGGCCCGTAGAGCGAGAAGGTCCAGGTGACCTTGTCGGCGGCCTCGGCCGGCAGCGCGGCGAGCAGCCCCATTCCCAACGATACGGATAGTGCGACCCTTCCATACATGACGACTCCTCCCTGACTTCAGTCTGTGCTTTCGACGATGAAGGTGACGATCTCGGGGAATGCCGTCAGCACGCCGAGGGTGATGATGTCGGCGAAGATGAACGGCCAGATGCCCTTGAAGATGTCGCGCACGGAGATGTCCGGCCGCACGCCGTTCACCACGAACACCACCAGCCCGACCGGCGGCGACAGCGAGGCGATGCCGGAAAGCTTCACCAGCACGATGCCGAACCAGATGGGGTCGTAGCCCAGCGTGGTGATCACCGGAAAGACCACGGGCAGAGTGAGCAGGAACATGCCGATGCCCTCGAGCACCGTGCCGAGGACGAAATAGAGGACATAGATCGCGAGCAGGACGGCGAGCGGCGGCAGGGCGAGATGGGTCACCCAGTTCGCGATCTCCTCCGGCATGCCCGAGAAGCCGAGGAAGCGCACGAAGATCAGCACGCCCCAGATCACCGTGAAGATCATCACGGTGAGCCGGGCCGCATCGAGCAGGCACTGGCGCAGCTCGCCGCGCTTGATGCCGTTCTTGAGCGCAAAGGCGAACACCGCGAAAGCGCCGAGCGCACCGGCCTCGGTCGGCGTCGCCCAGCCGAAGTACATGCTGAGGAAGATGATCAGGATGACCAGGAAGATCGGCGTCGTCGCCGGCAGGGACTGGGCGCGCTGCATCCAGCTGTAGCCGGTGATGCGCGGGCCGAGCTCGGGGTTGCGCCAGCAGCGCCAGGTGATGATCATCGCATAGACGAACGCCGAGAAGATGCCGGGCACGAAGCCCGCGACCAGCAGCTTGCCGATCGACTGCTCGGTGACGATGCCGTAGACGACCAGCAGCGTGCTGGGCGGGATCAGCGAATCGAGGGTCGCTCCCGCGGCGCACACGCCCGCCGCCAGGCGCTTGTCGTACTTGGCGCGCAGCATCTCGGGGATCGCCACCTTGGCGAACACCGCAGCGGCGGCGCTGCTGGCGCCGGACACCGCCGAGAAGCCCGCGACCGCGAACACCGTGCCGGTGGCGAGCCCGCCGGGCAGCCAGCCGAACCAGCGCCGCGCCGCCTCGAAGGCGCTCTGGGTGATGCCGGCGTAGTAGGCCAGGTAGCCGATCAGGATGAACATCGGCAGGACCGACAACGTGTAGTTGGCGCCCGAGGTGTAGGGCGCGATGCCGGCGGTGCGGATGCCGGCATCCCAGCCGATCAGCCAGACCAGGCCTGTCGTGCCGACGAGAGCGCCGGCGAAGGCGAAGCGCACACCGGCAAAGCAGAGGGCCAGCAGGGCGACGACGCCGATGCTGCCGATGGCAAGGGGACTGAGCTCGATCATCGGCGTTCCTCTCGGCCCAGTTCTTCGCGACCCAGTTCTTCCCGACCAAGTGCCTCGGCGATCTCGTCCTTCACTTGTGTCTCGATGGTGATGAGCTTGGGCACCGCGACCGGCGCGGCGCCGGGATGGGAAATCAGGCGCAGGTAGCCCCAGATCTGCAGCGACAGGCGCAGCCACAGCACGAAGAGCGCCAGCGGCACCATCAGCTTGGCGGGCCAGGTCGGCAGCCTGATGTCCATCGTCGAATCGCCGATCGAATAGGCCCGCAGGAAATTGGTGAAACTGGCGTAGATCAGCACAGTGACGATGGCGAAGGTCGTGGCGACGCCGAACAGCTCGACCTTCCAGCGGTTCGAGGGCCGCCAGTTCATCGTCAGGTCCATGCCGATGTGGCTGCCCAGCCGCTGGGCGTAGGCGATGCCCAGAAAGGCGAACAACGAGGAGGCCTGCTCGATCCAGTCGATGTAGCCGTAGATCGCGAAGTCGAAGACGGTGCGTCCGACGATCTGCGCCACGCCCACGAACATCAGGAAGAAGATGGCCAGGGCGGCAATGATGTTGAGGCTGTCTTCGACATGCGACAGGGCCCGATCGGCCCACCGCAGCAACGCGGACGCGTCTGCGCGATCGTTCACGCTCATTCGCGCGATCCCATCTCGGCTCCCTTCCCAGAGCGGCGTGGGATCTCTTACCGGACCACCATCATTCCCCGCTTCACACGCACACGTTAGGCTAAGCCGCCGTCAACGATCAACCCTGTTGGCAATGTTCGCGGTGCGGGCTTTCTATTCGCGGCACGGCCAGTTGAAGCGCAGGATCCCCAGCACCATGCCCTTGAAGTCCTGGCGATCGGCTTCCGGACGCATCGCATCGATGTCCTTGACGATGGTGGAGACGATCTCCTGACGCGACAGGCGCAGCGGCACGCAGAAGCGATAGTCGGCCTCCAGCACTTCGCCGATATAGAGCAGCGCATCGATCGCGCCGGCGCATTGGCCGGCCGCCTCGGAGCCGACCGATTCGGGATGCTCGAGGAAGATGCGGCAGCCAGGGAGCCACGCACGGACCGCGGGGTCGGGCTTGTCGAGTGCCTGGGCGCGGCCGGCATGCGCCTGCAGGACGAGCAGCAAGGCGAGCGCCAAGGCTGCCGCGACGTGTGGGCCCTTCACGCGACGAGCCCGCCCAGGAACACGGCCAGCACGAGGATGGCGTCGAAAAGATCGACAGTCATGGCTGCGATTCCCCGCGGTCTTTGGCGCGCGGAAGAAATCACGCGGAGCGAGAGCGGAAATGTGCGAAAACACACCCAGCCGCAATATGGTCACATCGAAATCAATCGACCTGGATACCCCTCGCCTGGCGCCGGCGCGCCTGCAGTGTCTCTGCGATCGGTGGTAGACAACGGCCTGAACAAAGCGAGCCGCCGGTGACACACAACCTCAAGGTCTTCAGCACCATCGCGGTGCAGAGTGCGCTCGAAGCGCTGGTCCCGGCCTTCGAGAAGGACAACGGCTGCCGCCTCGGCATCACCTGGAACACCGCACCGGTGCTGGTGAAGCGCCTGCAGGGCGGCGAGACGGCGGACGTGCTGATCCTCAACCGTGCCGGCATGGATGCGATGACGCGAGACAAGCGCGTGCGGCCCGGCTCCGAAGTCACGCTGGCGAGCTCGGCCACCGCGCTTGCCGTCAAGGCGGGCGCGCCCCGTCCCGACATCGCGACGCCCGAGGCGCTCAAGCGGGTGCTGCTGTCGGCGCGCGCCATCTCCTACAGCGATCCGGCGGCGGGCGGCGCCAGCGGTATCTATTTCGCCAAGCTGATCGAGCGTCTCGGCATCGCCAAGGAGGTCAACGCAAAGACGAAGTATCCGCCGCCCGCCGGCCTGTGCGGCGACCTACTGGTGAGCGGCGCGGTCGACCTCGCCGTCCAGCAGAAGCCCGAGCTCCTGCAGGTTCCCGGCATCGAGATCCTGGGACTGCTGCCAGGCGACCTGCACATGGTCACGGTGTTCGTCGCTTGCGTCGAGGCATCGAGCGCCGAGGCGGCAGCGGGCCAGGCGCTGATCGACTTCCTGCGGTCGCCCGCCGCGGCCGCGGTGTTCCGCGCCAAGGGACTCGATACGCCTACTCAGGCGAAGGCCTAGATTGAGGGCATGGTTATCGGTACCCGCGCCGATGTCGCCATCGTAGCGGAGATAGAGCTGCGTGCCGGCGGCAACGGCGGTGGCCGCCTGGAAGCCGATCACCGCCGCGTCGCGCTGCGGCGTCGCGCCGTAGACCGTGAAACTGGCCGACGGTGCGCCGGCGAACGCCGCCGTGACCGGCCGCGCCGTGTCGGCGTATTCATGCAGCCAGCCCAGCCGCAGTCCCAGGTCCAGCGTGCGCGTGTCGCCGAGACCGATCGCGCCGCCAAGCTCGGCGGCGACCGCGACGCAGACGATACCTTTTTGCCCAGGTCGCAACACGGCGACGATACGGCGGGCGGGTACTACGCTTCCGAAAGGCTCACAGCGACCCCCCTTCGGCAGGCACTTGGAGCGATGTCATGTCGTCCATCACCGTTTCCCCGCCGTCGTTCGACCACCTCCATCGCTTGAAAAAGCGCTGGCAGCGCGGTCCGGCGATCGAGTGTACGCTGATCGTGCTGCTTGTCGGCTTTTCGGCGTTTCAGTTCCTCTCAGTCTTGTGAACAGGTGCTGACATGTTCGTCGTTCGCAGCGAAGGCGGCCGGGTCGCAGCGGCCTGGCTGGATGAGCAATTTCCCGGGCAGGAGTGGCTGCCGATCGACAGCGGCGCGTTGCAGGCGTTCCTGGCCGCGGCGCCCCGGTCTTTCTCGCGGCGACCGCCAGGACTGAGACGTCCCCTGCACTTCAGGCAGAAGCGCCGGCGGGGTGCATGCACTGCCGTCGCCTCGCTCTGAAGCCGCGCCGCTTCTTCATTTTCTGCATTTTCGGCTGCCCTCCCGACGCTCGACCGCCGCGCCGGCAATGCTGTCACCGCATCGAATCGAGCTCGATCAACCCGACGGCAGCATCCGGTCGATCGCAGACCGCCATACGGCTTGCGCCGCCTCGACCGACAGGTCGTGGCAGGTGCGCATCTGGTCCCAGCTTTCGAAGCTGGTCAACGCAGCCAACGCAATGAGCAACTGATCTTGCGGCGGCTCCGGCAGGGTGGAAAGCTCCGGCGCATACATGAGCTTCATGCGCTCGATATTGGCGAGGCGCACCAGGACGACGCGCGTCTTCATTTCGACGATCTGATCCTGTCTGGTGATGATGCGCCACAGGGGCAGCCATTTCTCGCAGGCGAGCGCGCGGGTCTGGACGTGGGACCGGATCCGGGTCGGACGGTCGCCGTCGACATCGCGCGCCACCGCCTCTGCCTGACCTTGGGCAATGGCATGGTCCGCCGTTGCCAGGCTGAGCGCATCCAGATCGGTAAAGCGCTCAAAAATGGAGCGCGTCGAGTATCCAGCCTCCTCGGCGATCTGGGCCGCCGTCGGCATCACCCCATTCCGGCGAAGCAGCTCCAGATAGGCCAGGATGATTGCCAGCCTGGTCCGTTCGCTCCGCTGGCGGCGGCCGTCAACCTTCGAAACGCCGGAAGCGGTTGCAAGAGACGTCATTTACAGGTGAATGACACAGGACGCGCCAAATACCCAAGTGAGATTTCGGCCCGTTCAAGCATACCTACAACACCGGCGCGAAAGACTTCTACTCGGTCGGCGGCGGCGCTTCGACGGTCCAGCTCGCGTCGGCGCCGGAGGGGTGGTCGATGAAGAACACCCAGGTGCCGTCGGGCAGGCGGCGATGGACCTCCATGCCGTGGTGATGCACCTCGACCGCCGGCCCTGGCCATCGACGCCGCGGATCAGCCACTGCGAGCGCGTCAGGGCGAAGTCGCCCGCGTCCGTGGTGTGATGGGTGACCACGTCCGTGTGCGGCTTGAGACCTGTGCAGGCTGCCATCGTCTTGCGGACGCCGTCGGCGCCGCGCGCGACCGTGACCCCGCCATGGAGCTCGTCGACCTGCCCGATCGAGGCCTCGGGGTGGTACATTGCCGCCGCTGCTTCGACATCTGCGCGTTGAAGGCGCGCGCGAGCCAGAGATTGCACAGCTCGGGAGAGGCGGCGCCCATGGGAAGTCTCCAGTCGTTTGAGCCGGAGCAACACATGGGAGCCGACGGCCGCGGCGCCTGTTGGATTTCCGCCAACCGCCTTTGCATGACGGCAAGCGACCATGGATGACTGGAACGACCTCAGGCTGGTGCTGGCGGTGCAACGGGACGGCAGCCTCCGGAGGGCGGCGGCCGAGCTCGGCATCGACCATTCCACGATCTTCCGGCACGTCAAGGCGCTGGAGAAGAAGCTGGGCGTGCGGCTGTTCGAGCGCCTGCCCGGCGGCGCCTACCACGCGACGGCCGCGGGAGAGCGCATGGCCGCGACGGCCCAGCGCATCGAGCAGGAGACGCTGTCGCTCGACCGCGACATCGCCGGCCGCGACAGGCGGCCCGCGGGCAAGCTCAAGGTCACCTCATCCGAGACCCTGGCGTACAGCCGCCTCACCCCGCACCTCGCCGCCTTCCGCCGGGCCCATCCCAACATCGTCGTCGAGCTCGTGATCGACAGTCGCGTGCTCAACCTCGCCCGCCGCGAGGCCGACATCGCCTTGCGCCCGATGAGGCCGACGGAAGGCAATCTCTGGGGCCGCAAGCTCGCCGACGTGGCGTGGACATTCTATGGCGCGCGAGCGCCGACGGTGAAAAGCCTCGACGAGATCACGCGCCTGCCCCTGATCGGCTGGGGCGAGGAGACAAGCGGCATCAAGGCCGCCGACTGGCTGAAGCGCGCGACGCCGGCCGCGTCCGTCGTCTACCGCACCAGCAGCCTGGTCAATCAATGCCTCGCCGCGCGCGCGGGCATCGGCGTGGCGCTGCTGCCCTGCTATCTCGGCGACAGCGAGCACGGCTTGGAGCGGGCGCTCGCCGAGCCCGTGGCGGAGCTGGCGACCGAGCTCTGGATGGTGACACATCGCGACCTCAGGAATACCGCGCGGGTGCGGGCGTTCTTCGCTATCGTCGGCGGCGGGATGGCGGGCGAGCGCAGCGTCTTCGAGGGACACTCCGGCTGATCATGCACCCGACGATTTTCCGGCATTTCCGGCATTTCCGGCAGCGACCGTAGTAGCGACTCTCGGATTGACACACCACCTGTTGGGGGGTCGCCCGCGCGAAGGATACTCGAAGTCGACTTTGCTTACGATGCCGGCATCGCGCAGGCGATACAGCACCTGCTCGGCGTCGGAGGCATTGACGCTGCGATGCAGGGCCTCGACGCGCACCTGCTCGCGCGACACTTCGCCGAGGCCGCACTGGCGCAGCCAGCGCACGACGCGGCGGGCCTGGCGCTCCCTTTCAGTCGGCGCCGCGCGATGGAACAGGGCGAAGGCGTGCGGCCTGAAATAATCCGACCACAGGCGCACGCCGCGCTCGATCTGCTCGGTTCCGAGCTGGCCAGGCGGACCGGCGGAGCGCAGCTCCGACCAGGCCAGGAGTTCCAGCAGGCCGGTCAACCGGGCCACGGTGCCGCGCCCTTTGCCGAGCCAGGCCGTCTCCAGCCCCTCGGTCTCGTGCAGGGCGGATTCGCGCAGCTCGTTGGCGAGGCCGGCCAGAAATCCATCGAAGGCTTTCAGGCCGCGCTGGTCGACGGTGAGCTCCAGCGGATCCTCCGCCGTGCCGACCTTCCGGGCGATGCGGCGCAGCGCGGCGAGCGCCTCGGCATCGCGTGCGGGCTTGGCGGCGCCGAGCGGACAATGCTCGGCCGGCGCGGGCCAGGCGAACAGGAAGCGGGCGGCAAGCTCGTCGCCCGTCGCCAGGGCGGCCAGGCGCTCGGTCGACAGGGCGAGCAGCAGGCTCACCGCGAACCGCTCGACGCTGCGTCGGCTGCTGAGCGACAGCGGATGCGCCGACCAGGCTTTGAGCCATTGCCGGCGCGCGGTCTCGGGCGCGCCCAGCAGCCACTCCGCGCCGTCGTCGCACCACAGCACGACGCCCCACCGGTTGGCCGCGACGGCGTCGGCGACGGCGGCGAGCGAGGTCTCGTCGACCAGCGTGCCGCGCGGGGTTTCGTCATCCGCCTTGTTCCTGTCGTCGCCCCTCGCCGCCTGTTCGGCGTCGAGCGTCGCCAAGAGCGCGCGCACCGAAGCCATCGCCGGCGACTTGCCACTGGACGGCGCGCCGACCAGCGCCTGCCACAGCACCAGCGGCTCGGCCCAGCGTGGTCCCACCCGCACGCTCACTCCGGCGCCGCAGAGGCCGCTCACCGCCGCCAGCACCGACTGCGCCACGTAGTCGACGGGCGCACCGAGCGCACCGGCGGTATCGCCGACCCAGTCGCGCCAGAACGGCGGCAGGACATCGAGGGGAAAGGCCGGGACCGGCGGCCGCGCCTCGTCGAGGAAGGCCGGGTCGATCTCGCCCCAGCCGCCCGGCGGCGATGCGCTCGTGGGCGGGGCATAACGCGGGTCGTAGTAGGCCGAGCGGGCATCGGACCGCACCATGGCAACGAGCGGATCGACGATTTCGTCGGATTCGTCTTCGTCTTCGGGGGTGGAGCGGCGGCGCATGGCGATCCCTTTCAGAACCAGGGTTAATGAAAACATAACTATAGTACAATAAACATAACAGGAACGCAAGCCGCCGGCGCGGGTGCCGGAACGATCGTCCGGCATGGTCTTCGGCAGGGCTTGGCAGCCGCTGGTGCAGCGCCATGCTCGGCCGCCGCGGGTTTGCACATGGCAGGACCTTGACGTCTCGCGGACTTTTCCTAGATCGACATCCGGCGGGCCCGGAAGGGTCTGCTTCGCAAGGCCGGTCGCCCTGCGGGGGGCCGGTCGCAAACCCATCGCTCATGAGGAGGATGACAATGCGTTCCGACTTCGATTTTGCTCCCTTGTACCGGGCCACTGTCGGCTTCGACCGCGTCTTCGACATGCTCGATTCGATGGCCGGCCAACCCACTGCCGGCGGCTATCCGCCCTACAACATCGAGAAGACGGCCGACGATGCCTGGCGCATCGTCATGGCGGTGGCGGGTTTCACCGAGGCCGAGCTCAACGTCACCCAGAAGGAGGACGAGCTCCTGGTCACCGGCAAGGGCCATCCCGACCGCCACGAGGGCACCGAGTACCTCTATCGCGGCATCGGGGCGCGCGACTTCGAGCGCCGCTTCCAGCTGGCAGACCATGTCCGCGTGACGGCAGCCAAGCTGCAGAACGGCCTGCTCTCCATCGACCTGCAGCGCGAGCTGCCCGAGGAGAAGAAGCCGCGGCCGATCCCCATCGTGGCTCAGGCGGCGACGCGCACGATCACCCAGCAATAACTGTCCGGCAGGGGACTGGGCGTCATCCGACGCCCGGTCCTCGCGCATTTCCAACAGGAGGTACGGTATGACGGCAACGTCAGCTGCTTCCACGCTTGGCGATTCGTGGAACCGGCAGCTTTCAGACAACACCGAATGCTTCGCCCCGCAACCCGTGCATCAGGGCATGCGGTTCGCGCCACCGTCGCTCGCGCCACTCGACCTGCCGCAGGGCAAGGTGCTGGTTGTGGTCGAGGATGCGATCGTGGCGCTCGACCTGCAGCGCACGCTGCACGACGCGGGCTGGCACGTCGTCGGTCCGGCAACAACCGTGACCGAGATCCAGCGGATGATCCGGCGCGGCGACATCGATTGCGCCGTCCTCGATCTCGACATCGACCGGCGCGCACCGCTGCCGATCGCCGACCTGCTGGCCTTTGCCGATGTGCCTTTCGTCTATCTCACCACCGGCGTGCTCGGCCCGGTGCCGTCGCGGCACCGGCACCGACCGGTCGTCGAGAAACCCTTCACGCGAGACGCGCTGCTCGCGGCGATCGAGAAGGCAATGGCGAGGGCACGCAAGGTCGTCAACGACAACCACTGGCCGACCACCGGATCGGTCGTCCCGTGGGAGAGGGTCTATCCGCCGATCTAGAGTCTTGCCGGGCGGCCGGGTCCGGAACGGCCGCCCTCACTCATTGCCGATACTTCGCTTGGTCAAAGGAGGTTTTGTCGATGAAGATCGCCCAGGTCGCCCCGCTCGCCGAACGTTGCCCGCCGCGGCTTTACGGCGGCACCGAGCGGATCGTTTCCTATTTGACCGAGGAGCTGGTCCGCCAGGGACACGACGTGACGCTGTTCGCCAGCGGCGATTCGCAGACCGCCGCGAAGCTCGTCCGTTGCTCCGACATGGCGCTGCGCCTGAACCCCGCCGTCAAGGACCACATGCCCTACCATATCGTGCTGGTGGACGAGGTGTGCCGCCGCGCCGACGATTTCGACGTCATCCATTTCCATGTCGACTTGTTGCATTGTCCGCTGGTCCGAGCCTTTGCCGACCGCACGTTGACGACGCTGCACGGCCGGCTCGACCTGCCCGACCTCAAGCCCTTCTACGCGGCGTTCCCGGAGATTCCGCTGGTCTCGATCTCCGACAGCCAGCGCCGTCCGATGCCGGCGGTGAACTGGGCGGCGACGGTCCCGCACGGCCTGCCGCGCGACCTGCTGCCGTTCTCGCCGCGACCCAGGGGAGATTATCTCGCCTTTCTCGGCCGCATCTCGCCGGAGAAGCGGCCCGACCGCGCCATCGACATCGCCGCCCGCGCCGGCGTGCCGCTCAAGATCGCCGCCAAGGTGGACAAGGCCGATCGCGCCTACTGGGACATGGTCATCGCGCCGCTGATCGCCCGGCACGACAACGTCGAGTTCATCGGCGAGATCGGCGATGCCGAAAAGACATCCTTCCTCGGCAATGCCCGTGCACTGCTCTTCCCGATCGACTGGCCCGAACCGTTCGGCCTGGTAATGATCGAAGCCATGGCCTGCGGCACGCCGGTCATCGCCTGGAACTGCGGCTCGGTGCCCGAGGTCATCGACGACGGCGTCACGGGCTTCATCGTCGAGGACGAGGCGGAGGCGGTGAACGCGGTCCGGCGGCTTGCGATGGTCGATCGTGCGCGCGTGCGAGCGATCTTCGAGCAGCGCTTCAGCGTCGAGCGCATGGCGGCAGATTATGTGTCGGTCTACCGCAGGCTCGCGGGCGTGCGCCGCGACGCCGCGCGCCTGCGACGCGCCGGAGGCGACGGTCGACATCTGCAGGTCGTGGCGTGACGGCCGGACGCTGCCGGCGTCGGTAAAGGTGCGCTGCATCGCGGAGGTTGGATGGTCCGATGAGCAGTGACGTCTCCTGGAAGGGCAGGCCCATTGACGAGATGAGCCGAGCCGAATTGATGCAGGCGCTGAAGGAGGCTCTGCTGCTGTTGCGGTCCGTCAGCCCGGACAACTTCATCCGTCCGGAGCTCGAGGTCACCGAGACCTCCGCCGGCACCCTTGTGGCGCGCACCTTCAACTGGGCGTTCATCCCGGCGGGCCATCTATGGTCCGACGAGGATCGCGGTTCCGTGCAGGCAAGACTGGACGCCCTTGCCGCCCGCTACGGGTTCGAGGGCGCGGTGGTGCGCTTCGGTCCCGACCGTCTCGAGGTCGACGTGCCGCGACGACTGCAGATCGAGCAACTCCTCGCCCTGCAGGAATGGCTCGCCTGCGAGAAAGACGGCCTCGACATCAGCCAGGTGCCCTGACGGAGGGCCTATGAGTCCGTAGAAGAGGCCGATGCCAGGGTCCGGCCGTCGCGCTGGAGCTGCATGTTGGCCAGGAAGGCGACCAGCGGACGGGCGCCCATCGTCAGCAGGGCGGGCACGTCGAGCTGGACCGGCACCCAGCTTTGCTCCGCGTCAGCGGAAAGCGGGCGCGAAGCCGCTGGCGTCGGCACGGAATTGGGCCAGCGCCGACGCCTCGTGGGCGAGGCCGTGCGCGGATCGAGGATTTCCTCGGATTCGTCGTCATCTTCGACGAGGAACGCAAGACGCCATGCAGGGTGGCTTCAACGATCCGGCCCGTCGGCGGGGTCGGCACATCTCGCTCGGCCCGATGCGTCGACGCTTACCGGCACTCGGGCGCACCCTTGATGCGTGGCCGAGGACTCCGGCCGCAAGCCCCCCGAATACGGATGTGGCTTTCAGCGGCCATGATGGCGATCCTCTCGAAGAGAGCCGGCGGAGACAAGCCACGACGTCCGGGGACGAAGTCAACCCGATTCCGGCGGCAAACAAGATCGAAGGGCCGGCTCGCCTCCCCGCCAGAAGTGTTGTAGCGCTCTGTGGATGGCGCGTCGAGCGCAGCCGCCGCAGCAGGAAGCGCAACGCATCGAATCCCACGCGCAGTGACATCCGGTAGAGGATTCGCCGAACTCGAGGAATCGATATGAACAAGTTGTTGGTTGTCGCCGTGCTTGGGTGTCTCGGGCTCTCGGCGTGCGAACAGAAGCTTTCCGACGATTCATCCAACGATCCAGGCCCTCCGGCGAGCGAAGCCAAGCCGGTCTATGTGCCCACCCCGTGGCAAGAGCCGGAACTCATGCGGCGCGGCGCCAACAACAGCCGCAACTGAACCCTTCGACGCGCGCTACGGCGCGCCGCCTCCGCGATTCATCGATGGCAAACGCCGAGCCTCACCAGATCAGGCGCAAGCCGACGTTGAGGGCGCCGTCAGCCGCGACCCAAGGCGTAGAACTCGCGGTTTGGACGCATGCTGGTGACGTTTGCCAACCGGTTCGACAGGCCGAAAAACGCCGCGATGGCCGCGATGTCCCAGGCGTCCTCGTTCGAAACCATGGGCCTTGAGGGTCTCGATATCGGCATCGTCGACCAGGTGGGCCGACTGGCTGACCTTCATGGCGAAGTCGAGCATTGCCTTCTGCCGGGCGGTGATGTCGGCCTTGCGATAATTGATTGCGACCTGGTCGGCGATCAAGGGGTCCTTGGCGCGGATGCGCAGGATCGCGCCATGGGCGACCACGCAATACTGGCACTGGTTCACGTTTGAGGTCGCCACGACGATCATCTCGCGCTCGGCTTTGCTTAGATTGCCGGGCTTGTCCATCAGCGCATCGTGGTAAGCGAAGAAGGCACGAAACTCCTCGGGACGGCGCGCGAGAACGAGGAAGACGTTCGGAATGAAGCCGGACTTTTCCTGCACAGCCTGGATGCGCTCGCGTATGTCGGCCGGCATGTCGGCGAGGCTGGGAACAGGGAAGCGACTGACGGCGAGATCTTCGGCTGACATTGGTGTCTCCTTGAAAGGGCTCGGCGTCAGCATACCCCTTTCCGATTTGCCGAAAGAACGACCGGCCATCGCGCCGGCCAACGAGAGCGGCCTCGTGATCGACAATCGCGCGCTCAGGCTCTCCGGCGCGGGGAGCAAGGACGTTCATGAGCGACACACCATTCACGCTCATGAGCGGGGCCGACCGGCGTCAGGGCCGCTTTGCGCCTGCCGCCTTGGCCGGCCGCATGTTCTCCCGGAAATGCCGCCCGACGGGATTGAACTTCGGCTTCAATTCCGGCAGGTGCGCCAGCGCAAAATAGAAGTCGGGCTGCTTGCTCTTGAAGATCTGCATCAGGTCGCGCGGCGGGATGCTGATCTTGTCGGCGTTGTCGTAGAACTTTTCGGGGTCCTTCATCACGTTCCAGCCGCCGCGAAGCGCATCGGTGACGACCATGACCTCCTGATTGTCGACCGTGACGCGCGTCGTCTTTTGTCGAATGGAGTCGTTGCTGTAAACGCCGCGAAGGCGGGTCTCCCCCTTGTCGGAAAGGTAAATGTTGGCGATCACCGTGGCGAAGTACTCTTCGATATTGTTGTAGCCTCCGCCCTCCACACCGACGTGAGTCATGCGGCCGCGCAGCGACCGGGTGACGTGAACCAGCTCATGGAACAAGACCTCGTCCGGCTTGAATCCGGGACCCTTGGGCGCATCCTTGCCCTCCCAGATCTCGGCCGAGAAGAAAAGCACGATGTCGGCCCCTTTGCCCGTGCCCTTGCCGAGGCTCGACACCGGTTCGTTGTCGTCGCCACGCACCGGCACGCCTTTTTCATACTCATCCTCGAAATCATGCGGGGTGCCGTCGCTGACGTGAGCCATCGTTTCGCCGGGCTTCACCGCCATCGGCGTCGAGTTGAAATAGTCGCCGCCGGGCATGGTCCTGAAGTAGTGCCAGTAAGGCATGATGCGGAGCGTGTGCCCGGTACTGCCGAGCTCAGCCAGCAGCGCTTGGCCCGACGGGAAGGTGCCGATCCGGTCGAGGCAGCCGGCGACCTTGTCCTGATGTTTCTTCGCCACGTATCGGTACTCGGCGATCAGGTGATCCAACGGGCCGCTCTTCAGGCGGGCCTCCAGCTTGAAGATGTCCAGCCAGTCAGGCATCGAATAGTAGGTCAGAAAGATCTTCGCCTTTGCGGCGCTCGCGCCGGCGAATGGCCTGGAGTTTGCCGCCAGGAGACTGGCGCGCTGCGCTGCAGGCGCCTTCTTTTTGATGAAGTCGGCGTATTGTTTAAAGTCCATGCAGGCCTCCACGCGCCGAACGGCAGGCGGTGTCGCGATCGACTTTGGCGCGCCATCAGGCCGTGCGCTGTGTGTTTTCTCACATCATGCGGAGCCTTGTAGGTCCGCTGCCAATGCCAGCGGCCGGGAGCGGCGTGGCGCTCCAAAAGGCGTATACCTCGCGGGCAGCCAGCGGCGGCATACCAATGCTGGTGCCGCTCGTTCGAAGTGCCACTACAATTCTTGCCGCGGTGCTTTCAGTCGTCCGCCTGTCCATGGAGCTTCGCGCGGAAGCCATTCGCCGACTCGAAACTCACTTCGATCGTCTTTGCGCCGACCACGTGTGTAACCCGGGCGGCGTCGTCGTTGCCGAGCGTCTGAAACTCCAGGACGAATCTCGTCCCGTCCGCGAGCCAAGTGCCTCTGGCGGCGCTCAACCCGTAGGGCATGCGCCCGCCGACCCGAGTTTGGCCGTCGAAGCCGATAGGTCCACCAAACCGTCCCTGCGGCAGGCCTGGCCGTCTGCCGTCGAGTTCGAATTCGTAGGACGGCTGGGGCTCGTCGAGAGTGAGCGTAATCCACTTGATCCGTAGCGGGTTGTCGGGGAAGCGCCACACCTTGCCGGAGACAGCTTTCGCCAACTCGGATGATCCGCCGCCCGGCGCTGGCTGTTCGGTGGCAACGTCTCTCAGCCGGTCTGCGAGATGCGCCATCGAAGCGCGATCCGCCGGGATCGGCGCGTCGGACTTCACGGCAGCCATGACGTGCCCCACCAGAGCGTCCAAGCTGAAGCGCGGGACATCTGGCGCGCCACCGCGGGCGGGGAAGCGCGCCGAGCCGGTCGCTACCACCACGATGTCGAGCTTCGGCATCACGACGATGAGCTGTTGGTGATAGCCGATTGCCATGTAGACGTCGCGGTTCGGGATGACCCAGAACTGGCTGCCATAGCGAATGTTCGACGACCAGCTCTCGTGCACGTCGACAGTCGTCCTGCGCACGCCCTCGGTCCACAACCACGGCAGGATCTGCTTTCCCTCCCACATGCCGTTTCGAAGGTAGAGATAGCCGATCTTCGCCATGTCGCGCGGATGCAGGTACAGGCCGGCTGCGCCCGCTGAAATGCCCTGCGGGTCGCGCTGCCACAGGACATCTTCGATGCCGAGCGGTCCGAACAGGACCTCCCGCGCGTAGTCGAGTGTGTTCTTACCCGTGATCTTGGTCAGGATGGCGGACAACAGGTGGCTGTTGCCGCTGTTGTAGTTGAATACTGTGCCAGGTACTGCGCTCATGCGGCGGTCGAGGACGAATTGCTGCCAGTTCGGGCTGCGCATCATCGAGAAGACAGTGGACTCAGGCGGGATGTTGAAAGGCTCAAACCACTCGATGCCCGATGTCATGTCGAGCAGATGCCGGATCGTCATGGCCTTCTTGCGTTCATCGAGGGCGGCGATCGTGCTGTCGGCAAAGAAGTCCAGGACGCGCCGGTCCGTGCTGTCCAGGAGACCGTCCTTGAGGGCTATGCCGACCAGGGAGCCGACGACGGACTTCGTCGCCGAATTGAGCCGGTGCTTGAGGTCGGCCCGGAACGGGGCGTAGGTCGCCTCGAGAACGATCCTGCCGTGACGCGTGACCAGGAGGCTGTCCACGCTATTGAAGCTGCCCAGATCGACCAGGCGGGCGAGCGTATCCGAACTCATGCCCTGTTCCTCGGGCGAAGAGGTCGGCCACTTTCTGGTGGGCCATGGATATGCCTTTTCCTGTGCTTCGGCCAGGACCTTGCCGAGGTCTTCGATTGCGGGCTCTTGGCGGGCGATACCTGTTGCTCCCGGCGTGGGACTGAGGACCACGTGGGCGGTGCCCGCCAGGACAACCACGGCGGCGGCCAGGCTGGCGTAGAACGCGATCGACCGCCGCGCGGCGCTAGGGGCGAGCGACGCCACGGGCCGCGGAGTCGACATGTCGCGCTCGCGCGACGGCGTCATGTTGGCGGGCGACCAATGCCAGATATGAACCGGCCGCGCGATGTTCCTCAGTATCTGCTCGCCACCGTCGTCCAGCACGAGATCCAGCCGGTCGCGCACCTCATCATGGACTCGATTTGACAGGCACACCCCTCCTGGTGCCGCCATTTCCTGAAGGCGCCCGGCCACATTGACGCCATCGCCAAAGATGTCGTCGCCTTCGATGATGATGTCGCCGAGGTTGACGCCAACGCGGAAGATGATGCGGCGATCTTCCGGCATGCCCGCGCTGTGTGCGGCCACGGCCGTCTGGATCTCGACAACGCAGCGAACCGCGTCAACCACGCTGGGAAACTCCAGCAACATACCATCGCCAGTCGTCTTGACGATGCGACCTCCAAAGGCCTCGATTCTCGGATCGATGATGTCGCGACGCACTGTCTTCAGTGCGGCCAGGGTGCCGCTCTCATCGCGGCCCATCAGCCGCGAGTAGCCCACCACATCCGCGGCCACAATAGCCGCCAATCTACGCAGGTTGGGCGCCATTGCATGCCCTCCCAGCCAATCACCGCTATTTTAGAGGCCGACCGTGGGTTCCGCAACGAGCGACCAGCGCGGCGATTTCGGGAACACCGACGCGACTCGCTCTTATCCGCGTTCTGCTCTGTCGCGCTGGACCTGCATGTTGGCGAGGAAGGCGACCAGGGGATGAGTGCCCATCGCCACGATGGTCGACACGTCCAGCCCCACCAGCGCCCTGCTTTGTTCAGGGGTCAGGGAAAAGCGGTCGGCAAAGCCGTTGGGATCAACGAGAAACTGGGCCCGCGCGGACGCCTCGTGGGCCAGACCATGCAGGGCGGTCGTCAGTCCGACGAGCTCCGGCTTGATCGACGGATAGTGCAGGTCATGCTGGGCGCCGCCACCGCCGAACCAGGCGACCGAGGCGTAGTTGTGATGCCAGCTGGGATCCATCGAAACGATGTCGGGCTTGCGCTCGCCCAGCGCACCGGCGGCGCACGCCCAGCAGCGAAGCTCGATGTTGCCTTTGTCGTCCAGCTCGTCCTCGTCGTAGCCGATCAAGGACTTCAGGTTGCCCGCGGCGATGCGGGCAAGCGCCGCCTGGTCCCAGTCGAGCTCCGGGTTGGCGTAGCGATCGGTGCCGGGAAAATGCGACATGCCACCGCTCGCCAGCACCACTGTCCGCAGACCGAGCGCCGTCACCGATCGCGCGATCGCCTCGCCGAAGGCATGGCAGCGCGCCATGGTCGGCTGCGGCGCGAGATAGGCGTTGATGTAGATCGGCAGGACGGGATCGGTATGGCCGATATGGGAGAGCGGAATCCCCATGGCGTAGTCGAACTTCGCCGTGCTGGTGAAGGCAGGGTCGAAGCCCTGCCTGTAGAGCTGGCGGACGAGTTCCAGGCCGATCGCTCCCGGGATCTCCCACTTGAAGTCACGACCCGCGAAATGCCCCTGCGCGGCGGCGCCGACATGAACGGTGAAGGGAGGCGCGACGGAATGGAAGAACTGCTCGGCGTGGTCGTTGGAGAAGATGATCCAGAGATCGGGCTTGAGCTCGCGCAGCCTTTTACCGATCTCCGCCGCCGTGGCGCGCACCCGCTCGACGGTGGCGCGGTCTTCGGTCGGCGGCATGGTGAAGAACTGAGGGGCGTGAGGCAGCATCGCGCCACCGACGACCGTCGTGATCATGGGTTCGTCTCCATCGCTTCAGGCTCCTCTCCCCGTCCCCTCATGTTCCTCTCCCCCTTGGGGGCCCTTGGGGGAGAGGAACATGAGGGGAGAGCGGGTCGTCACTGTTC